>JBOGYT010000210.1:0-5825 GCA_050696955.1 Solirubrobacteraceae bacterium
CTCGAGCGCGTCGCGCGTGGCGGGCGCGATCGGCGGGCGGTCGCCGCGGGGCCGCGCCGGCACGGATTCGACGACGGACGCGGGGACGCCGACGACCTCGAGCCGGGCGACGAGGTCCTGCTCGATCGCGTCGAGCACGCGCGTGTCGCCGTCGATGCCGGCCTCGGCCAGCGCGCGGGTTGCCGCGTCGCCGTAGCTGCCGCACGTCAGCGCGACGAGCAGGTGCTCGGGCTGCACGCTCTCGGCGCCGAGGAGCCGTGCGCGTTCCTGGGCGCGGTCGACGACCCGCCGCGCGTCGCGGGCGAAGCGCTCAAACAACGCGCCCCTCCGATCGCTTCGTCCGCGCCTTGAGGCGCTTGGCGTGCTTCTTGTGGACGGCCTGACGGCTGACGCCGAGCGCCGCCGCGATCTCGGCGAACGACCAGCCCTCGTCGATCGCCCGCTCGACCTGGCCGGCCTCGAGCCGGTCGGCGAGCTGGCGCAGCGCGACGACCGCCGCCAGGCCCTCGGCCGGATCGCGCGGAACCGCTTCTTCCTCGGTGGGAACGAATGCCATCTGTCAACCCTAGTTGACACTCGTCTCCGTGTCAACCCTCGTTGACAGGTGCGTTTGACCGGCGCGAGCCCGGGTACTCTCGCGCCGGTGCTGTGGTCGTCGCCATGGGGTGCGCTTCTCGGCGCGCTCGCCCTGCTGGTGTGCGCGGCGCCCGCGAGCGCGGGTGCGTGCGACGCCGGCAGGAAGGCGGGCGCGAAGCACAGCTCTGCGCGCAAGGTGCGGGCGCCGTTCATCGTCGGCGATTCGACGATGATCCTGGCGACGCCGTATCTCGGCCGGCGCGGGATCGAGGCCGACTCGCGCGGCTGCCGCCAGATGACCGCCGGGATCCAGATGCTCGCCGCTCGCCGCCACGCCGGAACGCTGCCGAACGTCGCGGTGCTCGCGCTCGGCGCCAACGGCGCCGTCACGTACGGCGCGATCAGCCGAGCGCTGAACACGGTCGGGCGCACGCGCGTGCTCGGGCTCGTCACCCCGCGCAACTCGTCCTCCAGCGCGTCTGCGATGCGCCGCGCCGCGCGCACCCGCCCGCACCGCGTGCTGCTCATCGACTGGGTCGCCTACAGCGGCGGACGGTCGGGCTGGTTCGCCGGCGACGGCCTGCACGTGAGCTACACCGGCGCCGAGGCCTTCGCGCGGCTCGTGCGCCGCAAGCTCGACCCCTTCATCGGCCCGCCACGGGCGCTGACCGTGCCCTCAAGCGTGGGCGACGGCAAGGCGTGCGGGCAGCTGCGCCGTGCGGGCAAGCGCCTGAACGTGTTCGTCATCCGCGGCTCGGCCCGGGTCGGCTGCGCCCGCGCCCGCCACCTCGTCCGCATCGGGACGCTGCGACGGATCGCCGGCTGGCGCGCCTACGACTTCCAGCGCAGCGGCCACAAGCCGTGGTCGGACATCTACGTCCGCGGCGACCGCAAGATCATCGTGGCGAGCCGCCGGCCCTGAGCGACGCGGGCCGTCCATCCGAGGGGGTGCTTTCCGCTCGGAGGAGCGCCATCCGCTCCCGATCCCTGTACCGATGCTGTTTCGTCCGCCGCGCCGCGCCACAGCGCAACGTCGTCAGCCGCTCGCCGCCGCCGCCCGCAGCAGCTCGGGCGCGACCTGCTTCTTGCGGCTCATGACGCCCGGCAGCTCGACCGCGCCGTCGACGGGGCGCTTGCCGAAGGCCCGTTCGACGAGCGCGTTCTCACCGCAGGACAGCAGCAGCGTGTCGCCTTCGAGGATGTCGGTCAGCATGAGCGCGAAGAGCTCGTCGTCGCGCCGCTCGCGCTCGTCCTCGATCGCCTCGAGCAGCTCGTCCTTGCGCTCGTTCACCGCGCCGCCGACGCTCTCGACCTGCGCGACGCTGATCGAGCGCCCGCCGTCCACCTCGTACTCCTTGGAGTCGCGCGTGACGAGATCCGCGGCGGACACGTGCGAGACGTCGGAGCTGCGCTCGAACATCTCGCGCCCGAACTCCTCGGCGTCGAGATCGAGCAGGTCCTCCAGGTAGGCGACCGCGGCGCGGTCGCGCTCGGTCGCCGTCGGGGAGGTCAGCAGAACGGTGTCGGAGACGATCGCCCCGAGCAGCATCGTCGCCGTGGATGCGAGCGGCTCGCGCGAGGCATGGCGGAAGCGCTCGGTCACGAGGGTCGCCGTCGAGCCGACCGGATCGAACACGGCCGGCACGGGCATGCGCGTCTCGATCGAGCCGATGTGGTGGTGGTCGAGGATCTCGACGATCTGCGCCTCCTCCACGCCGGGGACGCTCTGCGCGCGCTCGGCGTGGTCGACGAGCAGGACGCGGCGCAGGTCCGGGCTGACGAGGTCCGAGCGGGTGACGAGCCCGATCGGGCGCCCGCCACGCCCGACCGTGACCGCCGCGCGGTAGTGGATGTCCTTGATCCGCTCGGCGACGTCCGCGACGAGGTCGTCCCTGCCGACCGTGAGCGGGTAGCCCTCGCTGAACGCGTGGCAGGGCTCGGACAGCGTGATCATCCGGCTCGTCACGTAGCTGTCGAGCGGCGACGACACGATCGCCGTCCCGTGCTCCTCGGCGATCTTCACGACCTCGTCGCTGGGCAGCGTCCCGTTGCTGAGCACGAGCAGCGCCACGCCCACCTCGATCGCGCGCGCCTGCGCGTCGGTCCGGTTGCCGACGACGACGACGTCGCCGCGCTCCACGTTGCTCTGTACCGAGCCGTCCATCGCCTGCACGAACACGCGGCCCTTGATCTCGCGCTCGTCGCCGACGATGAGCTCGCCCTCGAGCACCTCGACGATCGAGCTCAGCGGGGTCGGCACGTCCAGCCGCGACGCCTCGCGCGACTCGCGGATGTAGCGCCGCGCGAGCGCGCGCTCGGTCAGCACCCCGGCGAGGACCTCGTCGTCGTCGACGATCGTGACGAGATCGACGTTCTGCTCGGCCATCATGAGTCCGACCTTGCGCACCGGCTCCATGCGGTTCGCCATGGGGAAGCTCGTGCGCATGAGGTCGCGCACGCGCAGCTTCGCGTGCGGCAGGAAGACGGGCAGCGGCGCGCCGCTGCGCTCGATGAGCCACTCCGTCTGCGGGTTCGGGTTGCCGAGCCGTACGGGCACGTAGTCGCACTCGGGATCGAGGCTGTTCTTCAGCTCGGCGTAGCCGATCGCCGACGCGACGGAGTCGGTATCCGGGTTGCGGTGACCGCAGACGTAGACGCGGGGCGTGGCGGTGGCGGTCATGTCGGTGCAGGAGGATAGGACGCTCGGGCTACAGGTCACGATCCGGGCCGCTCGTGGGCGCGTCGAGGGAAACCTCGGCGGCGCATGAACAAATCCCAATAGCCGATTTCCCGGCTGTAGGCTGCGCGCCTTGGGGAGGCACACGAAAGGATTCGGGTCATGCGCAGCAACGCTCTGCTGGTCGCCGCTGCCAGCACGTCGTTCCTAGTGGGTCGTGAGGTGACGTTGGGCGTGGAACCGCGAGGCGCCGGCGTCGCCAGGCAAGGACGCAGGAAGCGTGCAATGGCAGGGCCATTGCCGCGACTGAGGACGCCGCATGGCGACGATCGGCGTCCGCGGTTACGCGTCCAACGTTGTCTCACGGCCCACTACCTCGTGTCGAGCTCGTCCACGAGCCGCAGCAGGTCCAGCGGCGAGAACGGCTTCGTGAGGAAGTAGTTCGCGCCCGCCTCGGTCGCGCGGCCACGCGCCGAGTCCTCGACGGAGGCGGTGAGCATGACGATGGTCGCGCTCTGCATGGGAGCCAGCGCGCGCATCTGGCGGCATGCCTCGATGCCGTCCAGGCGCGGCATGTCGATGTCCAGGAAGACGAGCCTCGGCGCCTCGCGCGCCGCGGCCTCGACGGCCTGCACGCCGTCGGGCGCCTCGTGCAGGTCGAACTCGGCGACGCCCTCGAGCGTCGTGACGATGAGCCTGCGGATGAACGGGTCGTCGTCCACGATGAGCACCGCGCGCCGGTCGCTCACGACGCCACTCCATTTCCCGGTCGCTCCGTCACAGATCGAGCAGGATGGCACCATCGTCGCGTCGGTGCCGCTTGCGTAGGTGTGGTCCGTGAGTTTCGCCGACGACGCGGGGCCGTGGCGCGAACCCGTCCGCGGTGGCTATCGTGGCGCTGGCCACTGGCTCGGCGATGCTCCTGCCCGGCCGCCCGGCCGCCCGGCCGCGCTGCGCGAGTCGGAGTAGGCCCCCGGGTTCACCCGATCAGCCGGCGGATCTCCTCGATCATGTCGTCGTTGACCTCGCTGTAGGCGGCGACGACGTCGGGATCGAAGTGTGCGCCCGACTCCTGCTCGATGATCGCGCGCGCCTCGGCGAACGACGACGCGGCGCGGTACGGGCGCTGCGTCGTGAGCGCGTCGAGCGTGTCGGCGACGGCGAAGACGCGAGCGGACAGCGGGATGTCGTCGCGGGCCAGGCCGTCGGGGTAGCCGGCGCCGTCCCAGCGCTCGTGGTGCGAACGGATCACGTCGCGCGCGGCGCCGAGGAACGCGATGTCGCGCACGATCTCCGTGCCGGTGAGCGGATGCTGCTCGATGACCGTGCGCTCGATCGTCGTGAGCGGGCCGGGCTTGAAGAGGATCGCGTCGGGGACCGCGACCTTGCCGACGTCGTGCAGCAGGAAGCCGAACTCGATCTGGGGTGAGTCGGCCAGCTCGAGCCCGGTGGCGCGGGCCAGCTCGAGCCCGTAGGCGGCGACGCGCTCGGCGTGCTTGCCGGTGTAGGCGTCACGCGCCTCGACGGCGTTCGAGAGCGCCCGCACCGTGGCCATGTACGAGCGGCGCAGCTCCTGGGCGCGGGCACGCTCCTGCTTGAACACCTCGCGGAGGTCGGCGGCATAGCGCTCCAGCTGCCGCTGGCGCGCGGCAGCCTTGCGCTCGGTCTGCTCGAGACGGGCTCGAAGGCCGGCGACGGTGTCCTCTCCGGTGATGGGGCTCACGGCTGGTCTCCGTCTTGGGGAAAATGCAGGGTACCTGCCTGCAGAACGCCCCCGCGAACGGAAGCTTGCGCGAATTTAGAGCTGTTCGCCGGGGCGCTGGAAGACGATCTCGGGGATCACGCAGTTGGGGGAGAGCTTGAGCGCGTAGCGGACCGCCTCGGCGACGTCCTCGGTGCGGATCATCTCCTCCGCCGGAACCTGTTCGCGTGCGAACTCGGTCATCGGCGTCTCGACGAACGCGGGGCACAGCGCGAGGCTCTTTATGCCGTCGCCCGCCAGCTCCCGGTTCATCGCCTGCGTGTAGCCGACCACCCCCGCCTTGGTGGCCGAGTACACCGACAGCCACGCCTGCCCGGCCTTGCCGGAGATCGAGGACATGTTGACCACCAGCGCGCCGCGGTGCTCGGCGCCGGCCGCCTTGAGCATCTCCAGGCACTCGCGGTAGAAGAGGACGATCGCGCGCAGGTTGACGGCGAGCTGGAGGTCGACGCGCTTGGTAGGTGCTCGTCGAAGGTGGCGCCGACGCCGACTCCCGCGTTGTTGACGAGCGCGTCGAGGCGGCCGAAGCGGTCCTTGTGCGCCGCGACGACGCGCTGGATGTCGCCCTCGTCGGCCATGTTGCCGGCGACCTCCTGCACCTCGATGCCGGCGCCGCGCAGCTCTTCGACGGCGGCGGCGAGCTTGTCGGGACGGCGGGCGGCGGCGGTGATGGCGAAGCCCTGCTCGCCCAGCATGCGCGCGATGGCGAGGCCGATCCCGCTCGAGGCTCCGGTGACGATCGCAGCTCGGTTTGGCATGGGCCGCAACCTACAGTCCCTTGGCGATGCGGACGCCGCTGACGATCATGGC
>JBOGYT010000211.1:0-3319 GCA_050696955.1 Solirubrobacteraceae bacterium
CGTCATGGGCGATCGCGCCGCCGCGCAGCTACGGGCGCCTTGTCGGCCTCCTCAAGGCGGCCGTGCTCGCCGGCGAGGCGGCGCCCGCGGCGGACGAGGTTCGTCACGAGCTCGAGGGCGATCCCGACGCCGGCGGCTCGCCCGTCGCGTCATACGTGCTCGCGGTCGCCGCACTTGTCGCGCACGACGACGACGCGGTCGGGCCGCTCGCAGAGATCATGGAGGCGCGGGGCAACGCGTTCGAGCGGACGGCCGCGGCGCTGCGCGCGCTGGCCGGGGGCGACGGCGTGGCGTACGCCGCCGCGGTGACCGCCATCGAGGCCGACTTCGCCTCGCGCGACGAGCACCTGACGGGGGTCCCGATCGCAGATACGGCGGTCATGCTCGAACGGCTGGCGGACGCCCGCGGCATCGCCGCGCGGCCGGACAGCGCGCTCGTGCCGCTCGCCTGAGTCGGGCGTCGTCGGTTCACCGCCGATTCACGCAAGAGTAGGAAATTGGTACGAAGCTGCTGAAAGACGCACGTCTGGGGGTTAGTCTCCGCAGCGCGACGCGGATTTCGCGGAGATGGGATGGGTCGGGGATGTGCCTTTTCAGGGGAGGTGCATCGGCACCAGCGGTCTGGTGTGACGACACTGTCGAAGCGACTCGGTAGTCACCGCTTCGTCGTCCTAGATGGGGGCGCTACACCCAAAACGTAGGGAGGCATCAATGAGACGGATATCCGTTTCGTGCTGCATCGGATTGATGGCCATCGTCAGCGGCGTTCTCGCGAGCCCGGCGGCGGCGGAGACAGGCACGTTCTCGTGCCGAGCTTCGGCTGCGCGCGTGACGGTCCTGGTCAACCTCGAGCCGTTCGTGGCCAATCCACAGGACAAGCCATGTGCGGACGACGCCAAGGGGCTGCTCACGCCGACGACGATCGGTCCGGTCACGGCCGCGGCGCTGAACGCCAAGACCGACGCGAATCCGGGCGGCCAGCCCGGCGCCCGGGCCGACTCTGAGGTTCTCGGAGCGCGTATCTCCGCCACGATCATCCCGCTCATCAGGGCCGATGTGCTGCGGACCAGCGCGAGCGTCAAGTGCGTGGACGGGCAGCCGAGCTTCAGCAGCTCGTCGGAGGTCGTCAATCTCCGGGTGGGCAGCTTGGTCATCGCGGTCCCGCCGAACGGCGCGCCGTTCACGGTGAACATCCCGCTGGTCGGGAAGATCTACGGCAACGAGAAGGTCACCAGCGCCAACCGCGTCACGCGGCGCGCGCTGCGCCTGGACACGTTGCTGCTCGACGTCGTGCTCGCCGAGTCGACGGCCAACATCGAGGGCACCCCGTGTACGCCGGTGCCTCCGCCGAAGCAGTGCTCGGATGGCGTCGACAACGCCGATCCGGAGGACACCCTCGTCGATGCGAACGATCCGGGCTGTCTGAGCGGACCGGGTGGCTCGTACGACCCGAACGATGACGACGAGACCGATCCTCCGAAGAAGCCGCAGTGCTCGGACACGATCGACAACGACCTCGACGGCGTCGCTGATGCGAACGATCCGGGCTGCCTGAGCGGACCGGGTGGCTCGTACGACCCGAACGATGACGACGAGACCGATCCGGCGCCGAAGACGCAGTGCTCGGACACGGTCGACAATGACGGCGACGGCGTCAGTGACGCCGCCGATCCGGGGTGCCTGAAGCCGGATGGCACGTACGACCCGACCGATGACGACGAGGCGAACCCGGAGTGCTCGGACGGTGTCGACAACCTCGATCCGGAGGACGAGTCCGCCGACATCTTCGACCCGGGCTGTTACGGCCCGGACGCGAAGGGCAACGCCGAGTACAAGCCATACGACCCCGACGAGACAGATCCGGCGCCGAAGCCGTAGCGCTCGGACACGAACCGGTCAATGACGACTACATCAGGTAGGACCAGGAAGTGACCATGGGACGCGGACGCGCAGCGATCGCGGCCGAGGGTGCGGCGGAGCCGCCCCGACGCCGCAAGCTCGCGTCCGCGTCCCTCGTCGCGCTCGCCGTCTCGCTGGCGTTCACGCCGGCGGCGGCGGCGGCGCCGATGCTGCCCGATCTCGTCTCAGATCCACCGGGCGACAGCATGCAGCTCCAGATCTACAGCGATGCGCAAGGACAGCGGCTGCTCATGCGCTTCGACGGATGGGTCCACAATCGCGGCACCGGCGCGCTCGAGATTCGCGCCTCGGCACGGTCGGGCAGCACCATGACGTCGGTCGTGCAGCGCATCTTCGACAGCGCAGGCGGCTACGCCGACCTCGTCAACTCCCCGACCCCGCGCGTCATCTTCGAGCCCGCGGACGGCCACAACCACTGGCACCTGCGCAACGTGATGCGCTACTCGCTGTACACTGCCAACCGCGCGAGCCAGGCGGCGCCCTCGCAGAAGGTCGGCTTCTGCCTCGTCGACTCCCAGATCGTCGAGGCTCCCCCGGGCACCCCGGCCGTCTACAAGACCTCGCTGAACAACTTCTGCGGACAGAACGAGCCCCTTGTGGCCTCGACCTACATGGGCATCTCCGCGGGCTTCCGCGACTATTACAACCGCATGCTCGCCTTCCAGTGGATCGACGTCTCCGACGTCGCGCCCGGCCAGTACTGGCTGCGCGCCGACACCGACCCCGACGGCGTCATCAAGGAGAGCAACGAGGTCAACTCCGGCTCGTTCGCGCCCAACGCATCGGTCGTCAACGGGTACCTCGCCAACGCGGTGGCACGGGGACAGGTCTCCGCGTGGGGATCCTCGGCGATCAACCTCAGCGCGACGAAGTTCGACGACATGTGGCCGGCCACACCCGGCGCGCTGCAGTTCAAGATCGTCACCCCGCCGGCGCACGGCACGCTCAACGTGACGACCGGGACGTGGTTCTCCGGCACCCAGGTGCGCTACACGCCGTCCTTCCTCTACAGCGGGCCCGACAGCTTCACGTACGCCGCACGCGATGGGTCGAGCGCCTTCCCCCGCAACGCGCGCACCGCGGCCGTCACCCTCACCGTCCCGGGCATGTTCGGCGCGAACTCGGCGAGCTCGACCCGGACGCTCGGGATCTCGGGCGCACCCGAGACCGTCCAGACCTCGAGCAGCACGCCGCTGAAGGCGTCCGGCCCCGGATCGTCGGACGTGGCCTGGAGCGTCGATGGCATGCACGGCGGGAACGACCGGGTCGGCAGGGTGTCCCCCGGCGGCGTCTACCGCGCGCCGTCCTCGCCGCCGCCCGGCGGGCGGGTCGTCGTCTCGGCGAAGAGCACGTCCGGCGCCGCCGGCGAGGTGGCGCTGCGGATCGTGCGCGCCCCGGC
>JBOGYT010000212.1:0-4191 GCA_050696955.1 Solirubrobacteraceae bacterium
GTCGACGGCGGCGCGAAGCGCACCGCGATGGCGACGGTCACGCTGCGCCCGAGCGACGCGGCGAAGGATGCGAAGTGGCTCACGGCGACGGCCTGGCAGGGCGGCGGGCTCGTCGTCGACCGCCTGCGCGAGGTCGGCCCCGGCGTCTACCGCACGACGAAGCCCATCCCTCTGCACGGCGACTGGAAGACGCTGATCCGCCTGCACACGGGCAACTCGCTCACCGGCCTGCCGATCTACGCGCCGGCCGACGCGGCGATCCCGGCACCGGCCGTGGCGGCACCGGAGAGCTTCGCGCGGCCCTTCTTCTCCGACCGCGAGCTCCTGCAGCGCGAAGCCAAGACGGCCGATCCCGCGGTCACGATCGGCGCCTACTCGGCGGTGCTCGCGCTGACGCTGGTGCTGCTCGGCGGCATCGCGTGGGGCGTGCACCGCGTCGGGGCCACGGCGAACGGCGGCCCGCGGCAGCCCGACGTGTGGATCGCGCCCGAGCCGCTGCCCGAGCCCGCGCCCGAGCCGGTCGAGGAGGAGCTCATCCCGTTCGCCAGCTGGCCGGTCGTCCGGAGCTAGAGCGCTCTGGCGCACACGGACGTCCGCATTGCGATCGTCGGCGCCGGCTTCGCCGGCCTCGGCTTGGCGATCCGGCTGCGCCAGGCGGGGGTCGAGGACTTCGTCGTCCTCGATCGCGCCGACGAGGTCGGTGGCACCTGGCAGGCGAACACGTACCCGGGCTGCCAGTGCGACATCCCATCGCACCTGTACTCGTTCTCGTTCGCGCCCAACCCGCAGTGGAGCCGCACGTACTCGCTGCAGCCGGAGATCTGGGACTACCTGCGCCGCCTCAGCGACGAGCACGAGCTCGGCCCGCACCTGCGCCTGGGCCATGAGCTGACCGGCGCGGCGTGGGAAGACGACGCCCAGCGCTGGGAGATCGAGACCTCCGGCGGTGACCTGACGGCGCAGGTCCTCGTCGACGCGACCGGCGGGCTGAGCCATCCGGCGGCACCGCGGATCCGCGGCCTGCGCCGCCGCTTCGAGGGCACGGTCTTTCACTCCGCCCGCTGGGACCACGAGCACGACCTCGACGGCGAGCGCGTGGCGGTCATCGGGACGGGCGCCTCGGCGATCCAGTTCGTGCCGGAGATCCAGCCGCGCGTGGCCCGGCTGGACGTCTTCCAGCGCACCGCGCCGTGGGTCATGCCGCACTCCGACCGCGCGATCACCGCCGCCGAACGGCGGCTGTACCGCGCGCTGCCGCTCGCGCAGCGCACCGTGCGCGCGATGGTCTACTGGGTGCGCGAGGCGACGCTCGCGACCGCGATGACGCGCGACCCGCGCTACCTGCGACAGCTCGAGCGCGTCGGCCGCCGCCACCTGCGCAACCAGGTCCCCGACCCGCAGTTGCGACGCAAGCTCGAGCCCGACTTCCACCTGGGCTGCAAGCGGATCCTCATCTCCAACCGCTACTACCCCACGCTGACGCGCGACAACGTCGAGGTCGTCACCGACCGGATCACGGAGATCCGCGCCCGCTCGATCGTGACCGCCGACGGCGCGGAGCGCGCGGTCGACACGATCATCCTCGGCACTGGCTTTCGCGTCACCGACCCGCCGACGGCCGCGCTCGTCCGCGGGCGCGACGGCCGCACGCTGGCCCGGCGCGCGCTCGACGGCGACAGCGTGGAGGCCTACCTCGGCACGACGATCGCGGGCTTTCCCAACCTCTTCAGGATGACCGGGCCGAACACCGGGCTGGGGCACAGCTCGATGGTCTTCATGATCGAGTCCCAGCTCGCGTACGTCATGGACGCGCTGCGCGTCATCGACGAGCGCGGGGTCTCGAGCTTCGAGGTTCGTCCGGAGGTGCAGGCGGTCTACAACGAGCACCTCCAGGCGCGGATGCCGCGGACCGTGTGGGCGTCGGGCTGTTCGAGCTGGTATCTCGACCCTGACGGCAAGAACGTCGTCCTGTGGCCCGACTTCACGTTTCGCTACCGGCACCGGCTGCGGCGCTTTGACCCGCGCGCCTACGAGCTGCGCAGCCGCGCCGTCGATTCGGCCCCCTGGGAGTGGGTACACCAGGAAGGGTGAGGGGTCCGAGGGCACACGAGCTCGCGTGGACGGCCGCCGGTGTCGCGGCCTGGCTCGCGCGCCTGGCGGCCGACCATCGCAAGATCCGCGCCGATCCGCGCTACCCCGAGCTCAACGAGCCGCTCGGGGGCAGACCGCTGGCGATCATGTCGACCGACGGCACCCCGCTGCGCGCGCTGGAGTTCGGCAACCCGGACGCTCCCGCGACGGTCGTGCTCGTCCACGGCTGGACGTGCGCGGCGAAGATCTGGATCCGCCAGATCAACGCGCTGGCGAGCGACGAGGTCCGCGTGATCGCCTACGACCTGCGCGGGCACGCGCAGAGCGGGCGGCCCGAGGAGCTCGACTACTCGATCGACGCCCACGCCGGTGATCTCGATGCCGTCCTGCGCGCCGTGTGCAGCGACGGGCGGCGCGCCGTGGTCGCCGGGCACTCGCTGGGCGGGATGACGATCGTCGCCTGGGCGGGCGACCATCCCGACGAGGTCTGCGATCTGCTCGCCGGCGCGGTGCTCGTGACCACCGGGGTGGACGGTCTCATCGCGCAGTCGCCGATCCTGCGTGCACCCGACAAGCTCGCGAAGGTGCGCGAGTTCGCCGGCCGCCTGCTGCTGGGCGCGGCGGTTCCGCTGCCGCGCGGCCCCACGCCGCTGAGCTTCCGCGTCATCCGCTGGATCGCCCTGAGCAAGCAGGCGAGCCCCGCGGAAGTCGCCTTCTGCGAGCGGATCATCCTGTCGTGCAACCGCGACGTCCGCGCGCTGTGCGGCAACACGCTGTCGGGGCTGGATCTGTACGAGTCGATAGCGAGCCTCAGCGTGCCGACCGTCATCGTCGGCGGCGAGCGCGACAAGCTCACCCCGCCGCCGCACGTGCGCCGGCTCGCGGACGCCCTCCCGCACGTCGTCGAGGAGATCGTGATCCCCGGCTGCGGGCACATGGCGCCGGTGTCGCACCCCGACGAGGTGACCGAGCCGATCCTGCGGCTCGTCCGCGACCACGAGCGCGTTCCGGTCGCGACCGACGCCGAGGAGCACGCCAAGGACGCCGACGCGCGGGATGCCGCCGGCGCCGAGGTGGCGGCCGCTTCCTGACGCGCCGCCGCGGGCGCTAGCCTCTCGAACCCGTGGAATACCCGGTCGAGAGCTTCAACGATGCAGAGCGCGCCCGCCTGGAAGCCCACGTCACGAACCTCGACCGGCCGGTCTTCGCGCTCGTCAACCTGCCCGAGACCGTCAAGGGCGCGCTGTTCGCGCGCTACTCGCGCTACCCGGGCACGCTGCGGCGGATGTTCCTCGACGAGTTCGCCGGGTCACTGGGTGGGCGGGGATCGGATCGCACCACCTACGACAACGCGGAGGGCGCGCGCGCCGCGGACCTCTACGAGCGCATCTTCGTCGGCTACGGCGACGACTCCGTCGCCCAGCTCGGCGGCGCGCACGTCGCCTGCGAGTGGGTCTCGAACGTCCTGACGAAGGTGCTCCAGCGGCCGCGCCTGGGCGGCTACCTCGAGCAGTCCACGCGCTACATCGCCTACGACGCGCCGATCGAGGGCACGGCGCGCTACCGCTACTACCGCGACCCCGAGCTCGGCCCAGGCTACGAGCGGGCGATGGACGAGATCTTCGACATCTACTCCGCCGCGCTGCCGCGCGTGCAGGCCTGGGCGGCCGAGACGTACCCGGCCGCGGAGGGCGAGTCCGAGCGCGCCCACGCGCGGGCGATCAAGGCCAAGGCGCTGGATCTGCTGCGCGGCCTGCTGCCGGCGTCATCGCTCTCGCACATGGGCATCTTCGCCACCGGCCAGACCTACGAGCAGCTCATCTTGCACCTGCTGGCCCATCCGCTGCCCGAGGCGCGCCACTACGGCTCGATGATCTTCGACGCGATTCAGGCCGTCATGCCGAGCTTCGTCTCGCGCGTCCCGCGCCCCGACCGCGGCGGGGAATGGGTGACGTACCTGCGCAACCGCGAGCAGGCCGCCGAGCGCTGGGCGGCGCGCCTCGGGCTCGATCGAGCGGCCGGCGACGACGGCGCCGGCGGCCCGTCGGTGCGGCTCGTCCACCACGACGGCGACGAGGACCTGCTGCTGTCGGCGCTGCT
>JBOGYT010000213.1:0-5350 GCA_050696955.1 Solirubrobacteraceae bacterium
CGACGCGGCCGTCGAGATCCTCGGCGGCGCCCGCCGCCGCGAGGTCGAGCGCGAGCTCGTCGGAGATGTACAGCCCGCGGAAGGGATCGGTGGGCGCGGGGTCGGTCGACGCGACGCGCTGCACCGCGGCGCGCACGCGTTCCTCGATGTCGGCGAAGCCGATCTGCGTGCGCCGGTTCTCAGCCGCCGGTGAGCTCACTGGCGACCGAGTCCGCCTCGACCTCGAACGCGTCACCCGGCTCGGACACCGTCAGCGGCCCGGTGGTGCTGACGCCGCGCTGCTGCACGACGTGCGTGAGCTCGTGCGCGAGCAGGCTGTCACCGTCGCTCGTGCCCGGCCGGTACTCCCCGCGCGCGAAGTACACGTCGGCGCCGGTCGTGAAGGCGCGCGCGCAGACAGAACGCGACAGGGCGTCGGCATGGTCGTCGGTGTGCACGCGGACGTCGGCGAGCGAGTCGCCGAGCCCAGGCGCCAGCCGGTCCCGCACGCCGGCGTCGAGCGCCCCGCCGCCGCCGCGTGTCCGCACGATCGCGGCCTCGACATCGGGATGGACCGTGCCGCTGGGCAGGATGCCCGCGCCGTCGCGGGCGAGCGTGGCGAAGGCGGCGTTGCCGACGGTCGACGCCAGACGCGGCAGCCCGGTGAGCGGAAGCGCAGGCGCACCTCGCTGCGCGGTCGACCGTTCGGCGACCTCCTCCTGATGCTTCGCGTGGCCTACCTCCACGTGGGCGAGCATAGGCGGGGGTGCAGTGGCGCGCAAGCTACATCCGCTCCAGAAGCGGTACGCGACGTCTCTCCTGCCGCACGGCCTCGACGAGCCCGACGATCAGGGGCTTGATCGTGCTGTGGGCGCTCTTGAGCGGTTCCGCGAGCTTGTTCGCGGCCTCCCACACCGGTTTGAGTCCTTCCGCCCAGTCCTCGATCTGGGCATTGACGGTCGCTTCACGTTTCACGCTGGCGATGCGGCCGGCCTCCATGAAGTCCTTGAAGCCGAAGTCGCGTAGGCGCACCAGTTCGGTTCCCCGCTTGGTCCAGTGGGCGTCCTTGCCGGTCCACCAGGTATCGACCTCGGTCCATTCTCGGGCCAGCGCGCTGGCTTGTGCGCCGAGCTCCTTCAGGATCGCGCTGCGACGGCCGCGGGCCTCTGCGACGTCCCCTCGCGTCGAGAGCGCGAGGTGTTCCCGTGCGGCGATCTCCTCGCGGACCGCCGTGAGTTGCTTGGCGATGTCTGAATGGAATTCGGCGAAGACGCCCTGGATGACGGCGGCGCCGCCCAGCCCGATCTCGTCGGCCACGTCCTGCGCGAAGCCCGGCAACTCCGCCTTTCGGTCCGTGAGCTCGCTGGGGTCCATCCCCGCGATCGCGTCGATGCCCTTCAACGCACCGAGCTCGAAACACATGACGAACAGCCCTTCCAGCATCGCGAACTCGGGTCCCAGGTGCCGGCAGAGGCTCCGGAAGGTCTCGTGCGCAAAGTCGCGGCGCTTACCGGGATCGAGCGCGATCTTGAGCTTTGACGCCGCCTCGTCGCGTGCGAACTCTGCCCCCGTATCGGAGGCGAGAAGCCCGATCATCTGGTCGATGCCGACCACGCTCCCGCCGGGTCCCAGCACGACGTTGCCCCAGTTTCCGATGTGTATCCGGTCGGTGTTGTTGATCAACACATCGAAGGCCCACAGCCGACCCAGCCGGGAGAACAGCCGGATCCGGTCGCCGCGCGTGCTCTCGGCGATGATCTTCGCCGCCCTGTCGGCGCGCGTCCCGGGGGCGCGCTGCATGACGAGGATCACGTCTGTGCCGGCGAGGTCGTCGGCCAGGCCCAGCCCTACGGATCCCAGTCCGCGAAGGTGCGCGAGGAGATACTGACCTTCGTCGCCCCTGGTCCCGATCATCACGGTCCGTGCCGTCGTGACGCCGAGGCCCGCGATCTCGCCGAGCTTGGCGGCCAGCGTCTCCTGCACGGGACCCTCATCGCCGGGGTCGAACGCCAGCAAGCCCTTGCCAGATCGCTTGACCACGACGCTCTCGCCCTCCGCTGTCGAGAGCTCGAAGGCGTTGGCGCCGAGGTGCGCGACCGAGCTGACCTCGCTCCACCGCCGGTCGTCGACGCTGAGGCGCTGCAGGCGCGGGGCGAGCGTCCGCTGTATCGCGAGCACCTTCGGCTCCTCGACGGCTCCGCCGGAGGTCCAGTCGTTGATCTGGTCGTAGGCCGCGCGGATGGCCGAGAAGCGCTGCTGGGCGACGTCCTCGTCGCCGAGGTTTCGGTCCGGATGCCAGCGCAGCGCCAGCCGCTTGTAGGCCGCCCGCGCCTCGGCATGCGAAGCGCCCGGCGCCAGGCCGAGAAGGAGATAGGCGGTGTCCGGCGGTCGGATGCGCGCGGCCGGAGGCGGGGCGAGCACGGGGCCCTGGGCGAGCACGGCGGCCTCCAGGTCCGCGGCCAGCTGCGCCAACGTCGCCGCTTGGGCGTCGATGCCGGCCGGGTCTCCGCCGCGCTTGCCGAACTTGGCGAGCGAGACGAGCATCCTCGCGTGCTCGTCGCGGAACTGCTCCAGCCGTGCGCGAAACGCGTGCGGCGAAGGCGCAACCGCCCGCTCTGCGCGCAGCAGAGCCAGCTCCACGGCATCGTGCAGGCGGACCAGTTCGCGGCCGACCCAGTTCGTATGCCCTTCGCGCCGCGAGAGCTCGGCCTCGGCCCGGATCCGGTTCTCGACGGCATCGATGTTGAAGAACTCCTCGGTGCGCATGTCCGCGCCGGCGCCCGGAAAGGCATGCCGCACGAGCGCCGTTGCATCGGCCGAGCTTCCCCCGATGCCGTGCAGCGACCGTACGACGTGGCCCAGCTCGTGGCCGAGGTTGACGAAGGTCGGGGCGATGATCTCCTCGCCGTGGATGCCGACGAGCCGGCTGGAGGGATGCAGCGATGCGTCGCGCGCATCGCTCGGCACGGTCATGGTCGACGCCGTGCCGCGGTTGAAGCGGAAATAGCGCGTGCCGGCGTCCGTGGTGACCGAGAAGCCGAGCGCGGCCGGATGCGCGAACCGGACGTCGTTGAGCGCCTCCTTGCGCTGCTGCACCGTGTGGTGGGCCGTGAAGACCAGCGCGGCGTATCGATGGGCGTCGCCGGGAGCCGGCGGCGGCACGGCCACGATCGCCTCATCGTCGGACTCGGCGGGACCGGCGCCGAACTTGCCACCGGCGAGCGTCGTCGGCGTGATCGTGAGCACCGGTGCGCCGCCGACGAGCGCCCCGGTGACCATCCGCCCCGTCGCCGTCTCGAGGAGCCGGGCGAAGTCGGCCAGCACCCGCGCGCGGAACGCCGGCCCGCCCTCGATCGCGACGCCCTTCGAGGCCAGGAGCGCCTTCCAGATGTAGCGGACCCGCGCCAGCTCGTGGCCGTCGAGCGTGCGCAGGTTGGCCAGGGGCGGATCGTCGTCCTTGGCCTCGATCGCAAGCGCGACCAGGGCGTTGCGCTCCTCCTGAAGCTGGTTCAGGAGGTCGCGCATCGCGGCCCCGTCCGGCGTCGTCGCCAGCATCGCGGCGCGCTGGTCAGCGAACCATCTGTAGACAGCGCGCTCGATCTGGCCGAGCTTCTCCAACGCGGCGCGGCGCTTGGCTGCCTTGCTCGTCCAAGCACTCGTGGCGATGCCCAGCAGCTCGTTGTACCTCGCCGCCATCGCCGCGAACGGCACGTACCAGGCGGGCGCCGCGAGGAAGACGGGCTTGAGCACGCGTTGGACCGTCGGGCGCGGGGATCCCAGGTCCCGGCGTGGGGCCTCGTGAAGCAGCGTGCTCGTCGCCAGGTTGCCGGCGCTTGCCTGCAGGCGAAGCACGCCCTTCGCCTGGCCGATCACGGGATCGGTCCGTGTCGCGCGCGCGATGCCCGGCCGGTGATGAGGCGCATCCGCCCCGCGTGTCGGAGCGTCCCCGCCGGGCAGCGGCCGCGTCGAGCGGCTCACCCGACCACCCGCCAGCCGGGCTGCGCCCTGAGCGCCGCCAGGTCGCCGTTGAGCGCCAGCAGGATCGGACCAAGGGCGACCTTGTCTGTGCCCCGCTCGGTGGTGATCTGGCGGGTCTGCCAGACCGCGTTGGCGATCGCGGCGGACAGCGCGGCGAACCAGACATCGACCATGGCGTTGGCGAGCGGCGAGGTTCCGGTCGCCGAGCCGATCGAGTCGCGTAGCGACCTGCCCCAGTAGACCACGTCGTCGCGAAGCTTCTCGAGCGCGGGGATGCTGGCGTCGGTCACCACCGGGCTGAAGCTGATCGCCGCCATCGATGCCCAGTTCTCGGCACGGTCGATCAGGCCCCGAGTCATGTCCTTGATGCGGCGCAGCTCCTTCATCGCCGCTGGGCCGGGTATGAGGCTTTTCTCGAAGTAGCTGCGCTCGCCGGTCCCGAACGCCCTGCCCTTGGCGAGTCCCAGGTGCGCCGCGACGTCGAACCACGTTGTCATCGTCGCCTTGCCGGCTACATGCCCGGCGATCTGCGCCTTTCGAAGCTCGGCCAGCGCGTCCAGACCCGGGACGTCGCCGGAGATGATGTCGTTGCTCAGCGCGCCCCCCTGCCCGCTCTCGCCCGGATGCGTCCATGCATCCCTGGCGGGGTCATAGTCGTCGCCCTTGTACGCCCCGGTGGGCCTCAACCCCGCGATGCGATCGAACACCCAATCCCACATGTACGCCTTGCCGGTCGGACCGGTGGCGTCGACGGCATATGCCTCGCTCATCGAGGCCGCGTACAGCTCGCGGGGAGTGTGGACGTACGGATCCTGCCGCGCGCCGAACGTCCCCCCGGTGATCTCGCTCATCGCGATGAACCACTGGATCCGGTGCGTGAACTCGCCGTGCACCGCACCAGCGCCCACATCGTGAAACTGTTGGCCGGCCGCGGTGAGGGCCTTGAAGTCGTCGGCGCTGGCGAAGCCGACGAGGATCGGCCTCTCCGGCGAGAAGCCGCAGCGCAGCTCGTAGGACGCGAGCACCTCGTCGAGGACCGCGGTGGCCGCCTCGGCGCGAGCCGCGGGAGGACCCGGCGGCAGGGGCGCATGCCGCAGGCGCGCATCGAGGGCGACGCTGAGGGTCTGCAGATGGGGAAGGCTTGCCGCGCGGCTCGACAGGAGCGCCTGCAGCCGCACGAAGTCCGCCACCACGGACCTGTCGCCCTTGCCCGCGTAGAGCGTGGCGAGGTCGATGGTCGGCTGGCGCTGGAGCGTCCTTCTGCGCAGCGCGGTTCCTGCCGCGCGGTTTCCGGCCGACGTCTGCAACCGGCGGATGGCCGCGGGGGCCGGGTGCGGCTCGGGCACCCGCCGGGGAACGGGACGTCGCCGCTCGGGAGCAAGGGTCTCTCGAT
>JBOGYT010000214.1:0-11769 GCA_050696955.1 Solirubrobacteraceae bacterium
GCCGTCAGCGCGCCCGCCGGCGAGAGCCCGCGACCCGGCCGCCGCACGCCGCGCGGGCCCCGACGACCCCCATCCGGCCACCCCCGCCGGCGCCTACCCCCGCGCCCGAATGGGATGCCGCGCCCGAGTTCGAGCTCGGTCCGTAGCCTTGACACGACGAGCTGCGCTTCACCTCAGCGGCGCAGTCGACGAACGGCAGATACGAGAGAAGCGGGGGCGGCGGGGGCTCCGCGGGAGGGAGCCGGCGTCGACATCCGGGGAGGGGGAATCCCCGCCACCCCCGGGATTCGTCCGCGACAGCGGGGCCGGCAAGCGCTCACGACGCGTCCTCCTTGGAGGAGAAACGCGGCGCCGCCGGCGGCGAACTGGCCCGCACAGTTCCTCGATGCTGTCCGCTCAGCCGCGCCGCGGCACGGCGGCTGCGACCGTCAGCGACCCTTCGTCGCCCCGTCGGCGACCGCGCCGTCGCGACGGCCGGCGCGCGCCATCGCCGCGCCCTTCGCGCGGATGTCGTCCAGCTGCTCGTCGATCCAGTCGCCCGGGTCGCGCGCGGTGACCGCCTGCTTCAGCCCGTTCGCGCGCCGCTCGCGCTCGGCCGGGCTCATCGTCAGCGCGTTGAAGATGGACTCCGCCGTCTCCTGGATGTCGAACGGGTTGACGCTCAGCGCGAACTCGCCGAGCTCCTCGTGGGCGCCCGTGTTCTCGGACAGGATCGAGACGCCGTTGCGCTCGTTGACGAGCGGTCCCTCTTTGGCGACGAGGTTCATCCCGTCGAACATCGCGTTGACGATCATCACGTCGTAGTTCTTGTACGCGGCCACGGCCTCCTCCAGGTCGTCGCGCAGCTTCAGCTGGATCGGCATCCAGTCCGGCGTCCCGTGGCGGTGGTTGACGATCGCCACGAGCGCCTCGATGCGCTCGAGGTACTCCTGGTACTCCGGCACGTCCATCCGCGATGGCATGAGCTGGGCGATGAACGTCACCTTCTCCGCGAACTCCGGATGCTCGTCGAGGAACTGGTCGAAGGCGGTGAAGCCGCGCAGGACGTTCTTCGACAGGTCGGCGCGGTCGACGCGCAGGATGATGTGCTCGCGCCGGCGCCGCTTGAGCTCGGCCTCGAACTCCAACGTGCGCTCGCTGCGCGCGACCTGCCGGGTGGCCTCGTAGTCGATCGGCAGCGGGTAGGCGCGCACCCACGTCTCGCGGCCCTCGTGGTGGACGATCCCGCGGTCGAAGTCGACCTCGACGTCGTCGAGCAGGTCGCGGCAGCACTGCAGGAAGTTCCAGCGGTACGAGCGCGTGTGGAAGCCGACGATGTCGTTGGCGAGCACGCCCATGTAGATCTCGTCGCGCACGCGCTTGGGCAGCACCCGCCACGCGTCCGGCTGCGTCCACGGGATGTGGATGAAGTGGTGCAGGAAGACGTCGGGGCGCGCCTCGCGCACGACGGCGGGCAGCGTGTAGAGGTGGTAGTCGTGGACCATGACCACCGGGTCCTCCTCGTCGGCGATCTGCTCGATGACCGCGGCCGCGAGGTCGTCGTTGACGACCTTGTAGCCCTCGTCGTAGGCCAGGACCTCGTTGGAGCGGATATCCGGCGCGTTGGACAGGTCCCACAGGTAGTGCTGGATGAACCACAGCATCGGGTTGGCGACGACGTTGTAGAAGCGGTCGTAGGCCTCCGGGTCGGATACCACGAGCCGCACCTGGTACTCGCTGCCGTCGCCGGTGCGCACCTGAAACGGCTGCCCATCGGTCTCGTTGGCCTTCGCGATGTCGCCCTCGGTCATCGCCGACGCGATCCACACCGCGTCGCGGTGCGACGCGAGGCCGGTGAGCGCGGTCACGAGCCCGCCTCCGCCGCGCGTGAACGAGCCGTCGGCGTCGAACGTCACCGGGCCGCGATTGGAGACGAGCACGAGCGGCGAGCGGTCCGACGAATCTGGTGTGTCCTGCGCCATCACACGCTCCGGACGTGGTTGAGGTTGATCGGATGGTCGCGCATGAAGCCCGGCGCGGGTGACTTGTTACCCGACATCTACGGATTGATGACCTGTCCGGTCTGTTTCGGGCGCGTCCCGAACGTGACCTTGACGTTGCGCTGCTTGCCGTTGCGATAGACGCGCAGCGTCACCCGGTCCCCGGGGCCGTAGCGCAGCAGCTCGACGGCGAGGTCCGCCTCGGACTTCAGCTTGCGCCCGTCGACGGCGACGATGATGTCTCCGCCGTCGGTGACCGTTCGCGCCTGAAAGCGCTCCTCGTCGCGACCGGCCCGCAGGCCGGCCCTGTCGGCGGGGCCGCCGTCGACGACCTCCTGCACCCACGCCCCGCTCGCCACGGGCAGGTCGAAGCGGCGCGCGAGCTGCGGGTACAGGCGCGTCGTCGAGACGCCGAGATAGGCGTAGTCGACGGTGCCGTCGCGGCGCAGCCCGTCGAGCGTGCGGCGCACCGTGTCGGCCGGCACCGCATAGCCGACGCCCTCGCCGCCGCCCGACGTCGTCTGGATCTGTGAGTTGATTCCGATGACCTCGCCGCTGGCGTTGACGAGCGGCCCGCCGGAGTTGCCGCGGTTGATCGCGGCGTCGGTCTGGATCGCGCCGGCGATCTCAAAGCCGGTCAGCGATCTGATCGAGCGGTCGACCGCCGAGACGACGCCGACCGACAGCGACTGGGGTTCGCCGAACGGCGACCCGATCGCCGCGACCGGCGAACCGACCTCGAGATCGCGCGCCGACCCCAGCGGCAGCGGGCGCAGCGTCAGCCCGCGCGTGCCGATTCGCAGCAGCGCGACGTCGGAGTTCGCGTCGTAGCCGACGATCCGCGCCGGGACCTGGTTGCCGTCGGCGAACGCGACGTAGACCTCGCGCGCCTTGCGGATGGCCCTGCCCTCGCCGGTCGTGACCACGTGCGCGTTCGTCGCGATCTCCCCGCGCCCGTTGAGGACGAAGCCCGAGCCGAGCCCCTGGCCGTCCTCGCCGCCGACCGAGCCCGAGCCCGAGCCGATGACGCTGAAGACCGTCACGACACCCGGCGCCCCGCGCTCGTAGATCGCCGCCGGATCGAACGCCACCGCGCCGCCGCGCTTGACGACCTCGACGGTTCGCGTGCTCTCGACGGTCGTCGTGCCGTCGCCCGCGTCGCCGACGCCGTCCGAACCGCCGCAGGCGCCGACCGCCAGCACCGCGAGGCCGGCGGCAAGCAGCGTGAGTGCTCTCACGACTTCGAGCCGTTGCTCGTCATGCGTCTGTGCGCGGAAGACAGGACATGCTCGCTACCCGGGAAGCTCCAGCGAGAACGTCGTGCGCCCGGGCGCCGCGTCGACCTCGAGCGAGCCGTCCATCCGCTCGGCCAGCTCGCGCGCGATCGCGAGCCCCAGGCCGGAGCCCTGCGCGTCGTCGGAGGTGAAGAACGGCTCGAAGATGCGCTTCGCCGCCTCGTCGTCGATCCCCGGCCCGAAGTCGCGCACGTCGATGCGTGCGGCGCCGTTCTCACGGGCCGCCATCACGAGCACGTCGGTCCCCGATGGCGTGTGCGTCAGCGCGTTGTCGATGAGGATCCGCAGGACCTGGGCCACGCGCTCAGGATCGCAGACGGCATCGATCTGCTCGCCCTCCAGACGCAGCACGAGCTCGGAGCCGTGCTTGTCGACGGCGGGGGCGAACTCGGAGGTCACCGTGCGCGCGATGGCACCCAGATCCGTCGACTCCGGGCGAAGCTCGAGCGAGCCCGCCTCGAGCCGCGAGAGGTCGAGCAGATCGGTCGCGAGCTTGCCGAGCCGGTCGACCTGGCCGCGCAGCTCGCCGACGAACTCGCGTCGCGTCGCGTCGTCGAGCTCCTCGTCCTGGAGCAGCTCGAGAAAGCCGCCGAGCGAGAAGATCGGCGTGCGCAGCTCGTGCGAGGCGGTGGCGATGAAGCGCCGGCGGGCGCGCTCGAGCTGCGCGAGCTGGCGCTGCATGTCGTCCAGCGCGCGGGACAGCTGACCGAGCTCGTCGTCCTTGTCGACCGGGAAGCGGGCGGAGAAGTCGCCGGCGGCGACCTGCTCGGCGCCCTGCTCGAGCACCTTGACGCGGCGCGCGATCCGTCGCGAGACGACGAACCCCGCGGCGAGCGCGAGCGCGAGCCCGAGCGCGCCGGCGATGAGGATCTGGCGGCGGATGAGCGCGACGTTCGAGTGCAGCTCGGACATCGGCGAGGAGAAGACGACGATGCGGCTGACCGTGCCGCCGTCGCGGATCGGCACCGCCGCCTGCCCGTAGGGCCCGTCGTCGGTCGTGAACAGCCCCGTGGCCGGGCGGCCCGTGCGCTCGGCGCGGCGGGCCACCGTGAAGCGCAGCCCCTTGACGTCGGTCTCCGACGCGGAGTCCGAGAAGATCGGCAGCTGGAGGCCCTCGGTGCCGTCGACGACGAGCAGGAGCGTCACGCGCGTGTTCGTCCGATCGCCGATGAGCGCGACGAGCGCGTCGATCTCCTTCGACGTGGCGTTCGCACGCACCGGGTCGGCGAGGAGCGGCGTGAACGCCTGCGCGGTCTTGCCCAGCGAGCGCAGCTTCTCCTTGCGCAGCGAGTTCTCGAGCTGAGGCGCGACGTAGAAGAAGACGACCGCGACGGCCACGAGCGTCACGGCGAAGAACAGCAGCGTCAGCCGCGTTCGGAGGGAGCGCAGGCGCATGTGCTGTCGGACTACTCCTCGGTGTCTCGGAACCGGTAGCCAACCCCACGCACCGTGAAGAGGTACTCGGGCTGCTTGGCGTCCGTCTCGATCTTCTCGCGCAGGTGGCGGATGTGAACGTCGATCGTGCGCGGATCACGATACGCCGCATCTCCCCAGATGCGCGTCAGCAGCATCTCGCGGGTGTAGACGCGGCCCGGATGGCGGGCCAGCGCGCCGAGGATCTCGAACTCGACGAACGTCGTCTGCACGTCCTCGCCGCGGACCCGCACGGCGCGCTTGGCGAAGTCGATCTTCAGGCCCGCCACCTCGAGTGCCGCGTCGTCGAGCGCGATGTCATCGTCGGGGCGCATGTCGGCGCGCCGCAGCGCCGCCTTCACCCTGCTGCGGAACTCCCGCATCGAGAACGGCTTGGTGATGTAGTCGTCGGCGCCGAGCTCGAGCCCGACGACCGTGTCGATCTCCTCCGCGCGCGCGGTGAGCATGATGATCGGCACGGTGCTGCGGGCGCGGATGCGGCGGCAGACCTCCAGGCCGTCGATCTTGGGCAGCATGAGATCCAGCACGACGAGGTCGTAGCTGCCCTCGTCGAAGCGCGCGAGCGCCGCCTGCCCGTCCGTGGCCTGGACGACGTCGTAGCCGTCCTTGCGCAGCGGGTAGGAGAGCAACGTCTGGATTGCGTGCTCGTCGTCGACGAGGAGGATGCGGGGGGCGCGATCCACCATCAGCAATAGTCTGACAACGGAGATGGGGCGCTCCGCGCACAGATGATGGACCCGCGCATCTATCGGGCGGCGTTCGTGCCCGTGCTGTTCGCGCTGATCCTGCTCGCCTTCTCGCTCGAGAACCGTCCGCGCCCGCTGACGACGACGCTCGCGCCCGACGCCTTCGAGGGGCGGACCGCGTACGCCGAGCTGCAGAACCTCGCCGACCGCTTCCCCAACCGGCGCCCGGGGTCGCTGCAGGACGAGCAGCTCGCACGCGTCATCGAGAGCCGCATCGGTGCCAACCGCGGCTTTCGCGTCAGCGCGCAGACGCGCGACGGGGAGACGATCGACGGCACGCGACCGCTGCGGACGGTGATCGCCGAGCGCGTGGGCACGGTCGACGAGCGGGTCGTCGTGATCGCCCACCGCGACGCCGCCGGCCGGCGGGCGACCGCCGAGCTGTCGGGCACGGCGGCGCTGCTGGAGCTGGCGCGGGTCTTCGGCGCTCCGCGCCAGACGCGGCGGACGCTCGTGCTCGTCTCGACGAGCGGTGGCAGCGGAGGCGCGGCCGGCGCCGCCGCGCTGGCCGACGAGCTGGGCGGCGGTCCGGTCGCGGCGGTGCTCGTGCTCGGCGACCTCGCGTCGTCGAAGGTGCGACCGCCGTTCGTCAACCCGTGGTCAAACGCGCTCGGGGCCACGCCCCTGCGCCTGCGCACGACGCTCCAGGAAGCCGTGCGCAGCGAGACCGGCACCGGCGCGGAGCAGCCGCGGGCGATGACCCAGTTCATGCGTCACGCGCTGCCCGCCACGTACGGGGAGCAGGGCGTGCTGCTGGCCAGGGACATCCCAGCGGTCCTGCTGTCGGTCGGCGGCGACCGACCGCCCGCCGCCGACGCGCCGACCTCGCGCGAGCGCCTGCAGGCGTTCGGGCGCGTCGCGCTGCGCACGGTGACGGCGCTGGACGCCGCCACGGCCCCGCGCGCGCTCGCCGCGGAGACGACGAGCAGCGACCTGCTGACGAACCGCAAGGTGCTGCCGGGCTGGGCGGTCCGGCTGTTCACCGGGGCGCTGCTCCTGCCGCCGCTGCTCGCGGCCGTCGACGGGTTCGCGGCGGTGCGCCGGCACCGCGGCCGGATGCTGGCGTGGTTGCCCTGGACGCTCATCTGGGCGCTGCCGTTCCTGCTCGCCGCCCTGTTCGCGGTCGGCCTGAAGCTGACGGGCCTGCTGACCGCGGCGCCCGGCGCGCCCACGCCGCCCGCGGCCCTGCCGGCGCAGATCCCGGCGCTGCTGGCCGTCGTCCTCGTCTTCGCGCTCGGCTGGGCCTGGCTGCGCCCGGTCGTCACGCGGCTGGTGCGCGCGGGCGGCGATCTCGCCGAGCCCGGCGCCGGATCGGTGGTCATGCTCGTCGCGCTCGCCACGACGATCGTCGTCTGGTTGGGCAACCCCTACGCCGCGGCGCTCGTCATCCCGGCGATGCACGCCGGGCTCTTCGCGCTCGCCGCGCCGCTGCGCGTCCGCCGGGCCGCGCGGCTGGCGGCCGTGGCCGTCGGCGCCCTGCCGTTCGCCGTCGTGGCGATCGCGCTGTCGCGCGCGCTCGGGCTCGACATCCTCGACGCGCTCTGGGTCGGGCTCGTGCTCGTGGCGGGCGGCCACGTGTCGCTGCTGAGCGTGCTGCTGTGGAGCCTGCTGGCGGGCTGTGCCGCGGGCGCGCTGTGCATCGCCGCGCGCCAGGACGCCGACCCCGAGGAGATCCCGATCACCGTCCGCGGTCCGCACACGTATGCCGGTCCAGGGTCGCTCGGCGGGACCGAGTCGGCGCTGAGGCGATAAACATCCGCCCCCTTGATGCGACGCGCGCTGCGGGCCATGTCGACCGTGTTGATCATCTCCGGCGTCCTCATGCTCGTGGACGCCGGACTCACCGTGGTCTGGCAGGAGCCGGTCTCGGCCGTCTACGCGAAGATCGTTCAGGGACGGCTGGGCAACGACCTCGAGAAGCTCGAGCGCGCCGCCCCGAGCACGCTGGAGCTCAGAGCGCTCAAGGGCCTGCAGGACGACCGCCGCCGGATGGCGTTCCTCGCGCGCGCCCTGAAGCGCAAGGCCGACCGCGGCGACGCCGTCGGGCGCATCCGCATCCCGGAGATCGGCGCGAAGTACGTCGTCGTCGACGGCACCACCGCCGGCTCGCTGCGCAAGGGCCCGGGGGTCTACGACCAGACGCCGTTCCCCGGCGCGCCCGGAACCGTCGGGATCGCCGGCCACCGGACGACGTACCTCGCGCCGTTTCGCAACATCGACGACCTGAAGCGCGGCGACCAGGTGATCGTCGAGATGCCGTACGGGCGCTTCGAGTACGAGGTCCAGCGCAGCCGCATCGTCAAGCCGAGCGAGATCTCGGTCGTCAGACGCGTCTCCTACGACCGGCTCGTGCTGTCGGCCTGCCACCCGCTCTACAGCGCGGCTAAGCGGATCGTCGTCTTTGCGCGTCTCGTGACGGCCCAACCGCGCGGTGCGGCGACCCGCTAGCGCGGGATTTACGCAATTAATGCGTCACCTTTGGACGGATACCTGCCCAGAGAGCGATGCGGCGCTCAAGCGTACGGGCAGTGCGCTCGATAGCTCTAGCGGGATGCGAACGCAAGAACTCAAGCTCCGCGTTCAGCGCGCGGATTATGTCGTTGACCCGGTGGCGGTGGCGGAGGCCATGCTGCGCCACGCGGTGAGTCACCGCCGGTGGTGGAACCCCTGCACCTGCTGCGCGACGCCGTCCGAGCGGAACACGGCCGCGGGCGGCCCGGCGACGACCTCGCCGACGACGACCAGCGGCACCGCCGCGTCGACCTGCGCCTGCGCGACCGCGTGGATGCAGGCGCAGAGCTCGTAGTCCTCGCCGGCCGCGGCGGCAAGCTCCCAGGCCGGCACGCCGAGCTGCTGCGCGACCTCGGCCACGCCGTCGGCGAGCGGTAGCGCGTCGAGGTCGATCCGCAGCGTCACGCCGCTTGAGCGCGCGATGTGGCCGGCGTCGGATGCCAGGCCGTCGGACAGGTCGATCATCGCGTGGGCGCCCGCGTGAGCAAGCGCGGTGCCGGCATCGAGTCGCGGCTCGGGCCGCCGGTGGCGGGCGACCAGCGCCTGCGGGCCCGTGGCGCGTCCCTCGAGGATCGCCAGGCCCGCCCCGGCGGCGCCGAGCTCGCCGGTGACCACGACGCGGTCGCCCGGCAGGGCACCGTCGCGGCGGACGATGTCGGCGGGCGTGTCCGCCCACCCGACGACGGTGACCGCGAGCATCAGCGCCGGTGCGCTCGTCACGTCGCCACCGATGAGGGCGACGCCGGTGCGCCGTGCGAGCGCCGCCATCGCATCGGCGAGCTCGAGCGCGTCCTCCTCGTCGAAGGCGTCCGGCAGCCCGAGGGCGACATAGGCCTCACCGGGCCGGACGCCCATCGCGGCGAGGTCTGAGAGCGCGGCGGCGAGCGCGCGGTGGCCGGCGTCGGCGGCGCTCGCGGTTTCGCCGAGGCGGAAGTGGACGCCGTCGACCATCGCGTCCACCGATGTCACCGACAGCGCCCGCGCGCGTACGACCGCGGCGTCGTCCCCGCTGCCGACCAGCACACGCTCCGGCTGCGGCGGGAAGCGGTCCCGCATCGCCGCGATGAGCTCGAACTCGTCCACGCGGAGCGGACGCCGGCCGCTGGCTAGCGGTGGCGGTAGACGATGCGCGCGCGATCGAGGTCGTACGGAGACAGCTCGCAGCGCACCCGGTCACCGGGAAGGATGCGGATGCGGAAGCGGCGCATCTTGCCCGCCACGTGCCCGAGCACGACGTGATCGTTGTCGAGCTTCACGCGGAACATCGCGTTGGGCAGGGCCTCGATGACCTCGCCCTCGAACTCGACTTTTTCTTCCTTTGCCATACGCAGCCAACCGTAGCAGCGTGGCGCGTTCTCACGGCGGCGTCGGCTCGATCGGGCCGCCGCCGTCGGCGTCGGGGTCGTACGGCGGGTCGGGGTCCACCTGTGGCGGCGTCTCGTACAGATCCGGGTCGAAGCCGCCGGTCGGCGGAGGCGTGCCGCCGGGCGGCGGGTTCTCGAGCGGCGGCGGCTTGCGGCGCTTGCCGGTCTTCGGATCGATCTCCGCGCTCTTCGACGGCGCCGCGCGCGCGTAGCGGCCGGTGAGCGGCGTTCCCTGGAACACCTCGTCGGGCTTCTCGAACGGCCCGCAGAACTTGCGAGCGGCGGACTTCATGTAGATGCCCCAGATCTCGGCGGGGAACGTGCCGCCGTCGACCGGGCCGCCGTGGAAGAGGTTCGGCATCGGGATGTTCGCCTTCGGGAACCCCACCCAGACGGCGGTGGCGAGCTTCGGGCTGAAGCCGGCGAACCACGCGTTGCGGTTGCGGTCCGTCGTGCCGGTCTTGCCGCCGACGGGGCACCCCGTGGCCGCGCGCCCGCCGGTCCCGCTCTTGATGTTCTGCTCGAGGATCTTCACGACCTCGTACATCGCCCCCGAGTTGAACTGCTTGTGGCGCCGCGGCTTGCCGAGCTTGTCGATCTTGCCGTTGGGGAACTTCACCTCCGTGATCGCCTGCGGCTTGCTGCGCCACCCGCCGCTGACGATCGTCGCGTAGGCGTTGGCCATCTCCAGCGGCGTGCAGCAGCGCGACAGGCCGCCGAGCGTCTCCGCCGGGTAGCCCTCGAGCTTGGACTTGATCCCCAGGCCCCGTGCCGCGTCCTTGACCGCTCCCGGGCCGATGTCGAGCGCCAGCCGGGTGTAGACGGTGTTGTCGGAGCGCAGCGTCGCCTGGGTGAGGCTCGGGGTGCCGCCGGGGCACGAGCCGCCGTAGCAGTTGACGTCGATCGGTCCCCACTTCGGGTCGGTGACCGTCAGCTTGCCCGACGGGATGTAGGTCTTGTTGGGGTCCACGCCCTGGTCGACGGCGGCGACGAGGGCCATGACCTTGAACGCCGAGCCCGGCTGGCGCTTGGCGTTGGCGGCGAGGTTGAACTTCGACTGCGCGTACTTCGCCGAGGAGGCCATGGCGCGGATGTAGCCGGTCTTCGGATCGATCGACACGATCGCGGACGACGGCGCGCCGCCGAAGCTCAGGTCCTTCGCGATCGCGGCGCGCGCCTTCTGCTGGAGGTCGAGGTCGATCGTCGTCTTGACCTTCAGGCCGCCGCCGCGCACCGTCTTCACGCCGTACTCCTTGATGAGCTCGTCGGTGACGAAGTCGAAGAAGTAGCTCTCGCGCTTGCGCTGGAAGTACGTCGTCGGCTTGACGCCGAGCTCCTCGGACGCGGCCTCGCGCGCCGCCCCGTCGTCGATGAAGCCCTGGTCGGCCATCGTGGTCAGCACGTCGTTGCGCCGCGCGATCGCCTGGTCGGGGTTCTTGAACGGGTTGTAGCTGCTCGGCGCCTGTGGCATGCCGGCGAGCACCGCGGCCTCGGCGAGCGTGAGGTCCTGCGCGTGCTTGGAGAAGTAGACGCGCGAGGCGGCCTCGATCCCGACGGCGGTCTGGCCGTCGTTCGTGCCGTAGCCGACGGAGTTGAGGTACTTCGTGAGGATCCAGTCCTTGCCCCGGCGGCCGGGGTGGACGTTCTCGAGCTCCTCGGCGAGCTTCGCCTCGCGGATCTTGCGCTTGAGCGTGCGCTCCTTGCCCGAGCCGGGCACGTACAGGGTGCGGATGAGCTGCATCGTCAGCGTGGAGCCGCCCTGCACGGTCTTGCCGGAGTTCACGTTCTTGATCGCCGCGCGGACGATGCTCTCCAGGTCGACGCCCTTGTGGTCGTAGAAGCGCTTGTCCTCGATCGCGACCGTCGCGTCGCGGATGTTCTTCGGGATCCTCGACGACGTGATCGCCGTGCGCAGCACGTCGTTTTGGATGATGCCCAGGCGCTTGCCGTCCGCGGCGTAGACGATCGAGTTGCGACCCGGGTCAAGCGGACGCAGCGTCTTGAGGTCCGGCGCGGAGTTGGCGATGCCGACGACGTAGCCGACGGCGCTCAGGACAGCGATGATCGCGGCGGCGAAGAGGACCGCGACCGTGACGATGATGACGCGCCCGGCCCCGCCTCTACGGCGGCGCCGACGCTGGCGTTCGAGGCGAGCGGACATCGGATGCAGCCGCGCGCGAACGGTGGTGATCGCGCGCCGACCAGTGAATTCTAGGGATCCGAAGGTTCTTCGCCCTCCGGTAGCCATGATCCTGCGCCGGGACGTGCCTGCCAAGATCTGGCGATGCAGTCGCGCGCGCTTCCCGCCCGGGCCTGGCGGCGCGCTCTACGGGTGCGCGCCGGCGGCGTCCTCGGCGCTCTGCGTCCGCGGGCGCGCGCCGCGCTTCGGGCCGTCCGCGACGACGCGGCCGTTCGCGACGCCTGGCGCGCGCTGTGGGTC
>JBOGYT010000215.1:0-6502 GCA_050696955.1 Solirubrobacteraceae bacterium
GCGGAGGCCCACGTGTCGAACGCGCCCGGAGCACGGTCCGCCAGTGCCGGAACCGCCGAGAAGAAGAGGTTCGCCCCCGCGAACAGCACGAGCGCGGCCATGAGCAGCAGGTCTCGGCGATCGACGCTGCGCCGGAAGCGCCCGTACATGAGCTGTGCCACCAGCAGCGAGCTCAGCGCCGCGGTCGTCTCGACGGCCACGTGCATGGACGCGCTGCGGTACGCCAGACGCACGACCGACGTCACGCTGACGAGCAGCGTGATCGCCGTGGCCACGACCACGACGAGCATCAGCCACCGCCGCGGACGCATCATCAGCTCCTACCCAGAAAAGCGCGCTCTGACCGCGCGCAGCGGCGATGGTCAGATTTTGTGGCGTTTGAGCAGCTTGCGCCCGATGACCATGCGCTGGATCTCCGACGTGCCCTCGCCGATGAGCAGCAGCGGGGCGTCGCGGTACAGCCGCTCGATCTCGTACTCCTTGGAGTAGCCGTAGCCGCCGTGGATGCGGAAGCACTCCTCGACGCAGAAGCGGCCGGCCTCCGAGGCGAAGAGCTTCGCCATCCCGGCCTCGAGCTCCGAGCTCTCGCCGGCGTCCTTCAGGCGCGCGGCCTTGCGCGTCAGCAGCCGCGCGGCCTCGATCTGCGTCGCCATGTCGGCGAGCTTGAACTGGATCACCTGGTGCTGGGCGATGGGCTTGCCGAACGCCTTGCGCTCCTGCGAGTAGCGCAGCGCGAGCTCCAGGGCGCGCTGGGCGATTCCCACGCCGCGGGCGGCGACGTTCGCGCGACCGACCTCGAGCGCGTCCATCATCTGCTGGAAGCCGCGGTTCAGGCCGGCCTCCTCGCCGCCGAGGATGTTCTCCGCCGGGCACTTGTAGCCATCGAAGACGAGCTCGGTCGACTCGACGCCCTTGTAGCCCATCTTCTTCAGCGGCGGCGGCACGGTGAAGCCCGCGTGCTCGCCGGTGTTCACCGACACGTCGGGCTCCTTCTCGGCGATGAAGCACGTCATGCCCTTGTAGGGCGGGTCGGCCTTCGGGTCGGTGCGCACGAGCACGAAGACGATCTTCGAGCGCAGCCCGTTCGTCACCCACATCTTCTGGCCGTTGATCTCGTAGTTGCCGTCGTCGAGCTTCTTCGCGGTGGACTTGAGCGCCTGCACGTCGGAGCCCATCTCCGGCTCGGACAGGCTGAACGCCGCGCGCCACTCGCCGGTCGCCATCTCGGGGAGGTACTTCTGCTTCTGCTCCTCGGTCCCGAACTTCATGAGCAGGTAGGAGCCGATGAAGTGCGTGTTGATGATGCCGCTGATCGAGATCCAGCCGCGCGACAGCTCCTCGACGATCATGCAGTACGTCGTCAGGTCCAGCCCCATCCCGCCGTACTCCTCGGGAATCGTGACGCCGAAGAGCCCGAGCTCCTTCATCTGATCGACGATCTCCTGCGGGAACTCGTCCTCGTGGTCGTAGTGCTCGGCGTTCGGCAGGATCTGCTCGTCGGCGAACTGCCGGACCATCGCGATGATGTCCTTCTGCTCGTCGGTGTACTCGCTGTACGTGGGGGCTACGGCCATGCGCGCTTGTTCTCCTCGAAGGTGTTCTTGATCTGGGCCCAGACTACCGTGGCGGAGGCCCTCGAGGCCGTAGGGTCCAGGCTGAAGATGGACGCATCGCAGAACGTCCTGGCAGCGCTCGAGTCGGCGATCCTGATCGACGACGATCCCGAGCGCGCCGTCGATCTGTTCCTCGAGGACGCCGACGACGTGCTCCTCGCGCTGCGCAGCGAGCACTCGCTGCTGCAGGCCCGCATCGGCGACCGCTGGGACGAGGCGTTCGATCTCTACGAGCTGTTTCGCGCGGGCGCCTTCGCCCTCGCGCAGCGGGCGTGGGCGCCCGACGAGGCGAGCACCCGCACGGACCTCGAGCGGCGCGTCGCGGTGCGGCTCTTGTTCGTGCGCGCGTACGTGACGGCCGGCGAGATCCTCGCGCTCATCCGCGCCGGCTTCGGCAACGGCGCGGTCGCGCGCTGGCGCACGATGCACGAGGTCGAGGTCATCGCGACGGTCCTCGCCGCCGCCGAGGACGACACCGTCAGGCGCTACGGCGACTACCTCGCCTACGAGACCTGGCGCACGCTCGAGACCTACGAGCGCCACCACGAGGAGCTCGGCTGGGAGCCGCTGCCGGCCGAGGAGGTGCAGGCGATCACCGAGCGCGGCCAGGACGTGCGCCGCGAGTACCGCGGCAGGCTCGCCCGCTCGAGCTACGAGTGGGCGCGCCGCGAGCTGGCCGACGGGCTGCCCGAGCTCAAGGACGATTCGAGCCCGGTCGAGCTGCGTCATCTCGAGGAGCACGTGGGCCTCACGGCGCGGCGGGCGCTGTACCAGCTCGCCAGCGACGCCGTGCACGCCGGCTGGAAGGCGGCGCGCGGCTACGAGCTGCTGCTCGAACCCGACGAGCTGAGCGTCGGGTGGGAGACGCAGGCGACGCTCAGCTCGCTGAAGTCGACGCTCGACGCCTTCCTCGTGCTGCACGAGCTCGCCGTGCCCGACGAGGTCGCCGACGCCTTCGAGGAGCTCTTTCACCGCGCCCACGACGCGTTCGCCGAGCCCGAGGCGTGAACTTCGCCCGGGACGTCGTCGAGGCCGCCCCGGCGGACCGGCTCGCGCTCGTCGCTATCGGGCGCGACGGCACGCGGCGCGAGTGGTCGTTCGGCGCGATGGGACGGGCCGCGCGGACGTTCGCCGCCGCGATGGACGAGCACGGCGTCCGGCGCGGCGACATCGTCGTGACGCTCGTGGGCAACCAGTCCGACTGGGTGGCCGCGATGGTCGCCTGCTTCCGCCAGGGCTACGTCGTCCTGCCGTGCAACGAGCAGCTGCGCGCCGGCGATCTGCGCAAGCGGATCGCGGTCTGCGAACCAGCGCTGTTCGTCTGCGACGAGCGCAACGCCGGCGTGCTCGACGAGGCCGGCTGGGACGGGCCGACGATCTCCGTCCCGCGCGCTGATGACAGGCCCGCGCGCGAGCCGCCGCCGCCCGCCGAGCTCGACCCGCTCGACCCCTGCCTGATCACGTTCACGAGCGGGACGGCGGGCGAGCCCAGAGCCGTCATCCACGGACAGCGCTACCTCGCGGGCCAGCGCGTGCAGGCCGAGCACTGGCTCGCGCCGCAGCCGGGGGACCTCGTGTGGTGCACGGCCGCGAGCGGCTGGAGCAAGTCGGCCCGCAACGCGTTCATCGCGCCGTGGATCCGCGGCGCGGCGGCGCTCCTGCACGACGCGCGCTTCGATCCGCAGGAGCGCCTCGAGCTGCTGGAGCGCGAGCAGGTCAACGTCCTGTGCATGGCGCCGACGGAGTACCGGGTGATCGCCAAGCGGGCGACGCTGCGCCCGGTGTCCTCGCTGCGCGGGCTCGTCGCGGCGGGCGAGGCGCTGAACCCCGAGGTGCTGCGCGCGTGGGAGGAGGCGACCGCGCTGCAGATCCGCGACGGGTACGGCCAGACGGAGACCGGCCAGCTCACGGGCTCGCCTCCGGGCGTGGCGGCGCGGCCGGGGTCGATGGGCCGGGCGCTGCCCGGCATGAAGCTGTGGATCGACGAGGGCGAGCTCGTCGTCGACCCGGCGAGCGTGCCGACGTTCTTTTTGAACTACCGCGGCGACGAACCGGACAGCGTCCCCACCCACCCCTGGCGCACGGGCGACCGCGTGACCTCAGACGACGACGGCTTCTTGTACTTCGAGGGCCGCAGCGACGACGTGATCATCTCGGCCGGCTACCGGATCGGCCCCTTCGAGGTCGAGTCGGCGCTCGTCACCCACGAGGCCGTCGTCGAGGCGGCGGTCGTCGGCGCGCCCGACGAGGAGCGCGGCTCGGTCGTGCGCGCCGTCGTCGTGCTGCGCGACGGCTACGCGCCGTCGGGCGAGCTGGCACGCGCCTTGCAGGACCACGTCAAGGCGCAGACGGCGCCGTACAAGTACCCGCGGCTCGTGGAGTTCGCGGACGAGCTGCCGAAGACGGCGAGCGGCAAGATCCGCCGGGCGTTGCTGCGCGAGCAGTCGCGCTGAGGGAGCGAAAAGCATCGATAAAGGAGCGGGTCTTACCGCGCGGCGGGTTCGTGATCCACGCCATGCAGTTGTGCAACCTCGCGCCGCCCAGCGTCCCTGAGGTTGCATGTCCGCACCGCATACATGCAGGCGCGCAACCTCTCGGACGCAGACGTGCGGAGGTTGCACTTGTGTGCATGTGCCCGCCGCGCCGCCCCGCTCCCGCATCCCTTATCGATGCAGTTGCGTGAACCGCGCGAACGCACAACTCACCGCGGCAGCGCCACCACAGCGTCGATCTCCACCTGCGCGCCCTTCGGCAGCGCAGCGACGCCAACAGCCACGCGCGCCGGCGGGTCGCCCTCGAAGAACTCGCCGTACGCCTCGTTGACCTCGGCGAACGCGCCGAGATCGGTCATGTAGACCGTCAGCCGCACCGCATCCCCGAGGCTCGTCCCCGCCGCCGAACACACCGAGCCGAGGTTCTCCAGGCAGCGCCGCGCCTGCTCGGCCGGCGTCTCGCCGACGAGCTCGCCCGACTCGGGATCCAGCGCGATCTGGCCGGAGCAGAACAGGAGGTTGCCGCTGCGGACGGCGTGGCTGTAGGGACCGATGGCAGCGGGTGCGCCAAGCGCAGTCACGGTCTCGCGGTGGTTGGACACGGCGGCGGTCCTCTCGATTGCGAAGGTCGGAAACGGGCACGCTAGCGTCTAAGCCATGCCGAACGCCCTGGCGGACGAGACCTCTCCCTACCTCCTTCAGCACCGCGACAACCCCGTCGACTGGCGCCCCTGGGGCGAGGACGCGCTCGGCCGGGCGCGCGAGCTCGACCGGCCGCTGCTCGTCTCGATTGGCTACTCGGCCTGCCACTGGTGCCACGTCATGGAGCGCGAGTGCTTTGAGAACGACGAGATCGCGCAGCTCATGAACGAGCTGTTCGTCTGCGTCAAGGTCGACCGCGAGGAGCGCCCCGACGTCGACGCGATCTACATGGAGGCCGTCCAGCTGATGACCGGCCACGGCGGCTGGCCGCTGAACGTCTTCATCACGCCCGATCAGGTCCCGTTCTACGCCGGCACGTACTTCCCGCCGGAGCCCCGCGGCGGGATGCCGAGCTGGCCGCAGGTGCTCGGCGCCGTCTCGAAGGCGTGGGAGCTCAAGCACGACGAGATCGTCGAGCAGAGCGCGCTCATGGCCCAGCGGCTGAACGCGGCGGCCCGCCTGAAGCCGTCGCAGGGGCCGCTCGGCGAGCAGATCCTCGACGACGCCGTCGCCGAGCTCGGCGTGCACTACGACTCGGTCAACGGCGGTTGGGGCGGCGCGCCGAAGTTCCCGGCGTCGTCGACGATCGAGTTCCTGCTGCGCCGCGGCGAGACCTCGATGCCCAAGCACACGCTGCTCACGATGGCGTCCGGCGGGATCTACGACCAGGTTGGCGGCGGGTTCGCGCGCTACGCCGTCGACGCGTCCTGGACCGTGCCGCACTTCGAGAAGATGCTCTACGACAACGCGCTGCTCGCCCGCGCGTACCTGCACGCCTGGCAGATGACCGGCGAGCCGATCCTGCGCCGCACCGCTGAGGAGACGCTCGACTGGACGCTGCGCGAGATGACCGGTCCTGAGGGCGCGTTCTACTCCGCGCTCGACGCGGACTCCGAGGGCGTCGAGGGCAAGTTCTACGTCTGGCAGCCGGACGAGGTGCGCGACGCGCTCCCGGAGGACCTCGCGCCGGCGGCGCTGCAGCACTTCGGGATCCAGCCCGGCGGCAACTTCGAGGGCGCGAGCATCCCGGTCCGCGCGACGCCGGACCCCGAGCGCCTGGACGCGATCAAGGCCGGCCTGCTCGCCGCGCGCGGGCAGCGGGTCTGGCCGGGCCTCGACGACAAGCGCCTGACCGCCTGGAACGCGCTGATGATCTCCGCGCTCGCCGAGGCCGGCGCGGTGCTCGAGCGTGCCGACTACCTCGACGCCGCGGTCGCGGCGGCGGAGTTCATCGCCCGCGATATGCGCGACGAGGACGGGCGGCTGCTGCGCACCTACAACCGCGGCCGCGCGAAGATCGGCGCCTACCTCGAGGACCACGCGTTCCTGCTCGAGGCGCTGCTGACGCTCTACGAGGCGACGTTCGAGGAGCGCTGGTTCGCCGAGGCGCGCGCGCTCGCCGACACCCTGCTCGAGCGCTTCGCCGACCCCGAGGGCGGCGGGTTCTTCTCGACCGCGGCCGACGGCGAGCCGCTCGTGGCGCGGCGCAAGGAGATCGACGACGCGCCGATCCCCGGCGGCGGCTCGGCCGCCGCGTTCGGGTTGCTGCGGCTGGCGGCGCTGACCGGCGAGCACACCTACGAGGCCGCCGCCGAGGGCCAGCTGCAGCTCGTCCACGAGCTCGCGCCGAAGCACCCGACCGCGTTCGGCCATCTGCTGCAGGCACTCGACTTCCATCTCAACCCCGTCCGCGAG
>JBOGYT010000216.1:0-8383 GCA_050696955.1 Solirubrobacteraceae bacterium
GCGAGCTGGCCGTGCAGCGCGAGCACCGCGACCGGCCGGGCCAGCGGCAGCTCGGGCGCCGGCGGCATCGCGTCCGGATCGCCCTCCTCGACCGGCGCCACGGCGTGCTGAAGGCTCGTGTAGTTCAGCTTCATGACGTGGGCGCCGGGAGTGCCCGCGCCGTCGAGGCCGCGCGTGAGGTTGACGTGGACGATGTCCAGGCCGCCGGACCCAAGGCCGAGCTCGACCGCCTCGATGTTGACGATGACCTCGTCGCCGACCTCGCTGTGCCCGACGAGCCCGACGTCGGCGATCGCAGAGCGCCGCTCACCGTCGATCTCGACCGCCAGGCGCTGCTCCATCGCATCGGCGGGACCGGCGGCGACCACCGTCGCCCGCCTCAGTCGGAGCATGCGTCCAGCAGCGCGTACGTCACGTCGAGCATCCCCTCCAGGGCGGCGACGGTGACGCGCTCGTCGGGCTGGTGGTTGCGCTCGGTGCCGTTGGCGAGGTTCGTGCACGGAAAGCCGGCGGCCTCGAACGCGTTGGCGTCCGACGCGCCACCCGTGCTGCGCCGCGTCGGCGTGTAGCCGCACGCGCGCAGCGCCTCCTCGGCCGCGAGCACCGCCGGCGCGCTCGCCGCGTGGCGATAGCCGTCGAACATCCGCGCGGTCGTGACGTCGACGTCGCAGGCGCAGTGCGGCGTGTTCGCCGCGTCGTGGATGTGGCCGATGAGCTCGGCGATCATCTCCTCGGCGCGAGCTGAGTCGAGCGAGCGGGTCTCCCCCACGACCCGGCAGCGCTCGGCGACGACGTTCGTCCCGCCGCTCTGGCCACCGGTGATCGTGCCGACGTTCGCCGTCGTCTCGGCGTCGATCCGGCCGAGCGGCATCGCCGCGATCGCCCGCGCGGCCGCTTCGATCGCGCTGCGGCCGTCCTCGGGACGGATGCCGGCGTGGGCCGACGTGCCGCGGAAGTCCGCCTCGAAGCGGTAGTACGTCGGGGTCGCGACGATGATCTCGCCGATCGGCGATGCGTGGTCGAAGACGTAGCCCCATTCGCTGCGCAGCTGCGAGACGTCGAACGCCTTGGCGCCGACGAGCCCGTTCTCCTCGCAGACCGTGAACAGCAGCTCGATCCCCACCGGCGCGCCTTCGATCGCGCAGCGCCGCGCGACCTCGAGCAGCACGGCGACGGCGGCCTTGTTGTCGGCCCCGAGGATCGTGTCGCCCGCGCTCTCCCACGCGCCGTCGACGAGCACCGGCTCGATGACGCCGTCCTCGGGCACCGTGTCGAGGTGCGCGCAGACCAGGATCGAGCGATCGGTGCGGCCGGGGATGCGCGCCAGCAGGTTGCCGCACTCGGCGCCGGCCTCGGCGGCCGCGCCGTCCTCCTCGACGTCGAGCCCCATCGTCGCCAGCTCCTTGGCGACGGCCTCCGCGCAGGCGCGCTCGGAGCCGAACGGGCTCGGAATGGCGCACAGGCGGGCGAATGTGTCGTTCAGTCGCCGGCGCTCGACATCGGAGGCGGGTCGCATGTGCCAAGAGTCTGACGGGCGCGGTGCGTCGGGTGCTCTGCAGCGGCTATGGCACGACGCGCCGCGTTGGCGACGTGGGCGGCTCTTGCGGAGCGCCGGGCGGCGTGGCCCGCGGAGCGCCGTCCGCAAGATCGACGGCGAACGAGATCCGCGCGAGCGCGAGCAGCGCGCCCATGAGCATCAGCAGCGAGCCGGCAAGCGCCAGCCAGATCCCGACCATCGGTCCCTGATCGATGCCCTGCGCGGCGGGCGGATGGTTCACGAGCGACACGATCACGATGACCGGCGCGACCACCGACGCCACGAGCACCCAGCGCTCGGGCAGCGGCCTCCAGAGCTCGAGGGCAGCGGCCGCGGCCATCACGCCGGCCAGCGCCAGCGCCGCCAGCACCATGTCCCACACCTCGAACGTCGTCCAGGCGGTCAGGCCCGGCTCGTACCAGTCGACGAACAGGCTCACGAACAGCAGGATCGCTCCCGCCGCCAGCAGCAGCAGCCCGGCCGGCCGGTTGCGGGTCGCGGGCGGAAGGACGGTCTCGGTGGGAAGTGCGGTCTCGTCGCCGACGGCCATGCTCGGCGTGTACCCGCGGCCTCTCCGCGCGAAGCGCGCGTCGCCCCGCGCGCCGTCAGAGCGAGGGATCGTCGTCCGTGCCGCCGCACGCGGGGGCGGCACAGTGCGCTAGCACGGGCCGCCGCCGTGGGTGGCGGCACGGGCGTCGAGACCCGCTCTGGCCAGGGCAGCGCCGACGAAGTCGCGGAAGAGCGGCGCGGGGCGCTCCGGGCGCGACTTGAACTCCGGGTGGAACTGCGACGCGACGAAGAACGGGTGGTCGTCGAGCTCGATCATCTCGACGAGCCGCTCGTCGGGCGACGTGCCGCTGACGATCAGCCCCGCCGCCTCGAGGCGCCTGCGCAGGAAGAGGTTGACCTCGTAGCGATGGCGGTGGCGCTCGTAGATGACGGCCTCGCCGTAGAGCTCGCGGGCGCGGGTGTCGGCGTGGATCTTCACGGGGTCGGCGCCGAGTCGCATCGTGCCGCCGAGGTCGGTGACCTCCTTCTGCTCGGGCAGGAGGTCGATCACCGGATGCGGCGTCTCGGGGTCGAACTCCGTCGAGTTCGCGCCGTCCATGCCGGCGACGTGGCGCCCGAACTCCATGACCGCAACCTGCATGCCGAGACACACCCCGAGGTACGGGATGCGCTCCTCGCGCGCGACCTTCGCGGCGCGGATCTTGCCCTCGATCCCGCGCCCGCCGAAGCCGCCCGGGATGAGGATCCCGTCGGCGGCGCCGAGACGCTCGCGTGCCGACGCCTCGCTGTCGAGGCTCTCGGAATCCACCCAGTCGATCTCGATCCGGCAGCCGTGACGGAAGCCCGCGTGGCGCAGCGCCTCGGAGACCGACAGGTAGGCGTCCTGGAGCGCGACGTACTTGCCGACGAGCGCGATCCGGACCGTGTCGCTCGCGTGCGCGGCGCGGCTGATGACCTCTTCCCACTCGGTGAGGTCCGGGGGCGGCGCCTCGTGGAAGCCGAAGTGCTCGCAGATGAGGTCGTCCACGCCCTGGTCGCGGAACCACAGCGGCACCTTGTAGATGTCGTCGACGTCCTTGGCGCCGACGACCGCCTCGACCGGCAGCGACGCGAACAGCGCGATCTTCTTGCGGATGTCGAGATCGAGCTCGGACTCCGACCGGGCCAGCAGCATGTCGGGCTGGATGCCGATCCGCCGCAGCTCGTTGACCGAGTGCTGCGTCGGCTTCGTCTTCAGCTCGCCCGCGTGGCCGATGTACGGCACGAGCGTGAGGTGGATGAACATGCAGTCGCGCCGGCCGACGTCGACCGGGAACTGGCGGATCGCCTCGAGGAACGGCAGCGACTCGATGTCGCCGACCGTGCCGCCGATCTCGGTGATGACGACGTCGCAGTCCTGGGTCTCCGCGAGCAGCTTCACGCGCTGCTTGATCTCGTCGGTGATGTGCGGCACGACCTGGACGGTGCCGCCGAGGTAGTCGCCGCGGCGCTCGCGGCGAATGACCGAGTTGTAGATCCCGCCGGCCGTGACGTTCGACGCACGCGACGTGTTGGCGTCCGTGTAGCGCTCGTAGTGGCCGAGGTCGAGGTCGGTCTCGGCGCCGTCTTCGGTGACGAACACCTCACCGTGCTGGTAGGGCGACATCGTGCCGGGGTCGATGTTGATGTACGGATCGAACTTCTGCAGCCCGACCGACAGACCGCGCGCGACGAGCAGGCGCCCGATCGAAGCGGCGGCGATCCCCTTGCCAAGGGACGAGACGACGCCGCCGGTGATGAAGATGAAGCGAGTGTTGCGGCCGGACGACGTCACGATCTGCCCAACGAGTCTAGGTGACGCAGACCCGGAACTTTTTCGATGAACGCGGAAATTGACGTGAATTCACCGATCACGTTGATCGCGAGCAGCACGACGAGGGCGATCACCTGGCCGTCGGTGTCGAGCGTCAGCACCATCCACAGCCCCGCGAGCGCGCCGACGACGTTCGAGCCGGTGTCGCCGAGCATCCCGCGCTCACGCAGGTCGAAGAAGCCCGCCACGAGCGCCGGCGCCGCGAAGATCCCGATCGTCGCGATGGGCTCCGTCAGCCCCGTCGTGACGCTGAGGCCGATCCCCAGCAGGACGAAGGCCTTGATCGAGCGGCCGGGCCGCAGGTCGAGCAGGTTGAAGACGTTCGTCGCCAGCACGATCACGCCGGCGGCCAGCAGGAACTCCCCGTCGTCCCCGGGCAGGCCGGAGGCCACGAGCAGCGCGAGCGCGAGCGTGCCGATCGCCTTCAGCGCGCCGGTCGACAGGTTGCCGCTCATCAGCGCCGTGCCATGGCCGCGCCAGCCGCGCGACGACCCCGACAGCACGTCGTCGATGAGCCCCAGCAGCGCGATGCCGGGCACGAGCGCCATGACGAGCCCGAAGTTGTCGGGGTAGATGTCGGAGTCCGCGAACCGCGCGAGCAGCGTGACCGGCACGAGCGCGACGAGCGCCGCCGGGACGATGAGGACACCGAGCGGCACCGGGAGCGAGACGCCGCGGTAGTTCGGGGCCACCAGACCCGCCTCCGTCAGCCGCTTGAGAAGCAGCGGAGCGAGGGCGAGAGCGGCGACGAACGCGAAGGCGGCGGGCAGGAAATGCACCGGGGCAACCTAGCGCTGTGGCCGGACGAAGGCGTCGATGCTTACGGCCCGCCCGCCCGCCCGCGCCCGACGACCGGCGGCAGCAGCGGGACGCCGTCCTTGCGCCCGAACGCGCCGTCGGCGCCGGCGAGCACGAACACGAGCGCGGCTCGCCCGGCCGCCTCGTCGATGTTGTCGACGCTCGACATCTCACGATCGCGATACCAGCTGACCTGTGACGGCTCGCGGTCGCGCGTCTCGATGCCGACGACGGTCACGCCCGTGCTGACGAGGCCGTCGACGATGCCCTTCTGCAGCTCGTCCAGGCGCTTGGCGGCCTGCTCGTCCTCGGGCTTGTCGGCCGAGCGCATGACGACGACGCCGTCCAGGGCGCCGAAGGCGCCGCTCTTGGAGCGCAGCAGGTCCTTGCGGACGGCCCCGATGAGCTTGCCGCCCTCGACCATCTGGACGCCGACGCGGCGACCGAAGTCGTCGAACAGGTCGTTCTCGCGCGCGAGCGCCTCGTAGCGCGTCCCGCCGGCCGCCTCGGCGAGCTTCGACGGGTCGGGATTGGAGCGCACGACGGTCACGACGTCGAGCTCGCCGCCGGTCGGCTCCAACGCCTCGTCGACGAGCTTCGGCGCATCGTCGTCCTCGCCGAGCATCACGAGGCCGATGTGGCGACCGCGCAGCTCACCGCCGGTGAGGATCGGATAGGAGCGCTCGATGAACTCCTGCTGCTCGCGCAGCGACGAGCGCGCGTCGTCGCGCTCGCCGTTGGCCTTGATGACGTCGCGCCGCAGCGAGTCGCGCAGGTCGTTCTTCGCCGACGAGACGAGCTCCTTGTCGCCGATCGCGACGCCGAGCAGCAACCCGACGACGAGCGCGATGAAGACCGCCGCCAGCGACAGCGCGTGATAACGAAAGTCGAACATGGGTTATTCGAGCCCGAGGATGACCTCGAACTTGAGCCACAGCAGCTCGGCGACGTCCCGCAGCGCCGGGGTCAAGAGCACGACCACGATCAGGCACAGCAGGCCGGCGAGCACGACCGAGACGAGCGGGGCCGAGCCCGGCCGCGGCCGGTAGAGGCGGCTGACGCCCTTGGCGTCCACGAGGATCTCGCCGAGGCGCAGGCGCGTGAGGAACGTCGACGCCATGCCGCGGCGGTTCTTGTCGAGGAACTCGACGAGGTTGAACTGCGAGCCGACCGACACGATGAGCTCGGCGCCCTTCTCCGCCGCGATGAGCATCGCGACGTCCTGGCTCGTGCCCGGCGCCGGGACGAGCTTGTAGGGCAGGCCGAGCGCCTCGAGGTGGTCCCTCCCGGGGGCACGGCCGTCGGGATAGGCGTGCACGACGAGCTCGGCGCCGCAGCGCAGCGTCCGCTCGGTCGCCGAATCCATGTCGCCGACTATCATGTCGGGCTTGAAGCCCTCGTCGATGAGCGCGTTGGCGCCGCCGTCGACGGCGAGGATCGCCGGCTTGACGTCACGGATGTAGGGCCGCAGCGCGCGCAGGTCCTTCTGGTGGTCGACGCCCCTGACGACGATCAGGGCGGGCCGGTCGCGGAAGTCGGTGTCGAAGCGTGGCAGCTCGATGCGGCCCGACAGCAGCTCGCGCTCCTCGAGCATGTGCTCGATCGTGTTCTGGGCGAACGCCTCGAGCGCGTCGCCGATCTCGCGGCGGCGCTCGTCGGTGGCGGCGCGCACGGCCTCGGGCTCCTGGACCTCGCCCGTCGCGAGGACCTTCCCGTTGCGCCGCACCTCGGGGCCGTGCACGGTCACCTGCTCGCCGTCCTTGAGCGTGTCGAACAGCTCACGGTCGGGCAGGTCGACGAGATGCACTCCGGCCTGGACGAGCAGGAGCGGCCCCATGTTCGGGTACGCGCCCGTGGACGACGGGCTGCAGTTGAGCACGGCGACGACGCCCGCCGCAATGAGGTCCTCGGCCGACACCCGATCGAGGTCGCGATGATCGAGCACCGCGATCGCGCCGGGACTGAGGGTTTTCACCAAGAGCTTCGTGCGGCGGCCAAGTCGTGCGGGCCCAGAGACCTCTCTGGCGACGGCTACGGCCATCGGCGCAGTCTAGATGCGGTCGTTAACAGCATGCGAAGGGCGCCCCCGAACTACCCCGCGACGTGACGGGCAAAGCGACTGCTAGCGTCTTGGCCGTCGTGTTCGCACCGCTTGCAGCGGTCGACGAGCAGCAGGTCGTGAAGGTGTGCGGAGAGGACCCCGGCTTCTTCTGCCGGGAGGTCTACGAAGGCACCGAGAACCGCTCGCTGGCCGAGATCGCCGACTTTTTCATCGGCAAGCCGCTGACGATCATCGCGATCCTCATCGGCGCGCTGATCGTCAACCGGCTCGTCGGCCGGACGGTCAAGCGCGCGCTGCGCACCCTGCACTCCGGCGCCGTGCGCGAGCGCATCGGCGCCGTCCGCCGGCGCACGCCGAACGCCCTGCTGGACACGGAGGAGACGAGCGTGCGCGCCGAGCAGCGCATCACAGCTCTGACGAGCGTCCTGCGCAGCGTCGCGAGCTTCGTGATCTTCCTCATCGCGGGCTTTCTCGTCCTCGGCGAGATTGGGCTGAACATCGCGCCCCTGCTCGCGGGTGCCGGCATCATCGGCATCGCGCTCGGCTTCGGCGCCCAGTCGCTCGTCAAGGACTTCCTGTCGGGCCTGTTCATCCTCGTCGAGGACCAGTTCGGGGTCGGCGACATCGTCGACCTCGGCCAGGAGACCGCCGGCACCGTCGAGGCCGTGTCGTTGCGGACCACGCGGTTGCGGTCGGTCGACGGCACCGTATGGCACGTGCCCAACGGCGAGATCCGGCGCGTCGGCAACAAGAGCCAGCTGTGGTCGCGCGCGCTGCTCGACATCGACGTCGCCTACGACACCGACATCGAGCACGCCAAGCAGGTCATCAAGCGCGTCGCCGACGAGCTGTGGAGCGAGCGCGAGGACATCCTCGAGGAGCCCGAGGTGTGGGGAGTCGAAAGCCTGGGGCCGCACTCGGTCGTCATCCGGCTCGTCATCAAGACGCGCCCCTCCGACCAGTACGACGTCAGCCGCGAGCTGCGCCAGCGCCTGAAGGCGGCCTTCGACGAGGAGGGGATCGAGATCCCCTTCCCGCAGCAGATGATCTGGCACCGCGGGGCGCCGGACGGCGCGGCGGCGGCCGAGCCCGAGCGCAAGGCGCCGGAGAAGGCCTGAGCCCGCACCGCGTCTCCGCGGACCTCAGCGCCGCCCGGGCGCCGCGGGCGCCGGCAGGGGCGCGGCTGTACGAATCGCACTACCTGACGGCAGCGGCGCCCGGGGGCGGCCGCGCGGTGTGGGTGCGCTACACGGCGCACAAGGAGCGTGGAGAGCCGCCGCACGCCCACCTGTGGTGCACGGTCTTCGATAGCGACCGGCCTCCGCTCGCGCGCCGCACGGCGTCGCCGGCGCCGCTGGGCGTGCCGGCCTCCGGGGAGTGGGCGCGGATCGACGGCGCCACGATCGCGCCGGGCCGTGCGGCGGGCGCGCTCGAGGACTGCGCCTGGTCGGTGACGTGGGCGGGGAACGCGCCCGAGTTGCCGTATCTGCCGGCGTGGCTGTACGCCCGGCCGCTGCCGCGCTCGAACGGCGTCGCGCTCGTCCCGAGCGCGACGTTCGCCGGGACGGTCGACGTGGGCGCCGACCGCTTCGACCTCGCCGCCTGGCGGGGCATGGTCGGCCAC
>JBOGYT010000217.1:0-10328 GCA_050696955.1 Solirubrobacteraceae bacterium
GAGGGCGAGTCGGGCGTTCGCCGGATCGTCTATGGCGGGGGCAGGATTCGAACCTGCGAAGGCAGAGCCATGTGGTTTACAGCCACACCCCTTTGACCGCTCGGGAATCCCGCCCGGGCGGCCGAGAAGTTTAGCCTGCCGGAACGCGCCGCCGCCGGCGCACCGCCACCGCCGTCGTCATCGGCGCCGCAGCCCGCGCCGCCCGCCGCCACGCCAGACACGCAAACCACCGCCACCACCCATCGCCGCATATGCCCTCCTACGGCACGACCGCCCAAACGGCTCAGGACGCGTCGCGCAGCTTCTGCGCCTCGGGCAGCGACTCGAGCTTCTTCAGCGTGTGGTTCTCGATCTGGCGGATGCGCTCGCGCGTGACGTTGAACGCCCGCCCGACCTCCTCCAAGGTCCGCGGCCGCCCGCCAGTCAGCCCGAAGCGCATCTCGATCACCTCGCGCTCGCGCTGCGGCAGCGCCGCGAGGGCCCGCCGGACGTTCTCGCGGCGCAGGTTCTCCTCCGCCAGCTCGAACGGCGAGACGGCGTTCTCGTCCTCGACGAAATCGCCCAGCTCGGACTCCTCCTCCTCGCCGACCGGCCGCTCCAGGGAGATCGGCTGCTGGGACATGCGCAGGATGTCGCGCACCTCGCGCGTCGTGCAGTCCAGGTGCGTCGCGATCTCCTCCGGCGTCGGCTCGCGCCCCAGCGACTGCACGAGCTGGCGCTCGACCTGCACGACCTTGTTGAGCTTCTCGACCATGTGCACCGGGATCCGGATCGTCCGGCCCTTGTCTGCGATCGCCCGGGTGACCGCCTGGCGGATCCACCACGTCGCGTAGGTCGAGAACTTGTAGCCGCGGCGGTGGTCGAACTTCTCGACCGCCCGGATGAGGCCCAGCGAGCCCTCCTGGATGAGGTCGAGGAACGTCAGGCCGCGGCCCAGGTATCCCTTCGCGATCGACACGACGAGCCGCAGGTTGGCCTCGACCATGTGCTGCTTGGCCTCCATGTCGCCGCGCTCGATGCGCTTGGCCAGCGCGACCTCGAGCTCGGCGGTGAGCAGCGACACGCGCCCGATCGAGCGCAGGTACAGGCGCAGCGAGTCGAGGCTCGGCTCGACCGTGAGATCGAGCTCGGGCTTCTTCGGCGTGATCGGCACGCCGGCGGCGTTCGCCTTGCGCGCCTCGGCGGCGGCCTCGACGCGCGCGACCTCCGACGTCGCATTGCGCCCGTCGGCGCCGACGACGTCGATCCCCTGCTCGGACAGGTAGGCGTGCAGCTCCTGGAGCTGCTCCTTCGTGACGTCGACTTCCTCGAGGGCGGTCGCGATCTCGTCGAACGTCAGGTAGCCACGTTCCTGGCCATCGGCCACGAGGCCACACAGCTCGTCCAACTCATGCACGGGAGCACCGTCAGCCAGCAGAACCTTGTCGTCGATCCCTCAACCCTCCTAGTCGGCTCCCGCAAGCCCCACGATCCGCCACGCACCTGGCCATCAAACGCTCGCTCGTTCGAATGTGAGTGATAGCACAAGCATCCGGCTCCGTCAGTGGCGATTTCGGACCGATCGGTACGCTCAGGTCTCATGGTGCAGGGCCTCAGCATCTCCAGCCCCGACGTCCAGGCCCAGCCACCGCGGCTCCAGGTCAGCCTGTCGCGCGTCGGCGTGACCGGCGTCGAGAAGATCGTGCGCATCCGCCAGGGCGAGCGCGAGCAGCTGTTTTCGGCCCAGCTGGAGTGCTTCGTCGACCTCGGCCGCAACCAGAAAGGCGCGCATATGTCGCGCTTCGAGGAGGTCGTCAACGAGGCGATCGGCGAGGTCGTGCTCGGAGAGGCGGACTTCAAAGCCGAGGGCCTCGCACAGCACGTTGCGCAGCTCGTGCGCGAGCGCCAGGGCGCGGAGCGCGCGGAGGTGACGATCGCCGCCCGCTACCCGGAGCACAAGCCCGCGCCGGTGTCCGGGATCCTGACGCAGGAGATCTACACGCTGTTCGGCTCCGCGGTGGCGTCCGAGAAGGGGACGCGCCGGCTCGTCGGCGTCGCCGCGCAGGGGATGACCGCGTGCCCGTGCGCGCAGCAGCTCGTCAAGGGCGTGTCTCGCGCGCGCCTGGCGGCCGACGGCTTCACCGACGACGAGATCGCGCGGATCTTCGACCACGTCCCCGTGGCGACGCACAACCAGCGCGGGCTCGGCACGCTGCACATCGGCGTTCCGGAGGGCGCGGACACCGAGATCGACGCCCGCACGCTGCTCGACATCGTCGAAGGCTCGATGTCATCGGAGATCTACGAGCTCATGAAGCGCTCCGACGAGGGCGCGGTCGTCGAGAAGGCCCACCGCCGGCCGCGGTTCGTCGAGGACTGCGTCCGCGAGATGGTCGGCGGCGTCCTCGAGCAGCTCTCCGACCTCAGCGACGAGCATTTCGTCAGCGCGCGCCAGGAGAACCTCGAGACGATCCACCAGCACAACGTCGTGGCGGAGCGCTTCGGGCTGTTCGGCGAGCTGCGGCGAGAGCTCGAGACCGGCGAGCTCGCCGCGCATCACGTGTCGATGCGCGACTGGCTCGACGTCGCCGGGCGCTGACGAATCAGTACACCCCGCGCTCGCGCACGACGCGGCGCTCGACGACCGGTGGCTCCTCTTCGACGATGACGTCACCGCGGTCGCGGTACGACGCCATCAACAGCAGCGAGACCACGAGGCCGACGATGCCGACAACGATGAGGATCGTTCCGACGGTGGCGATGCTGACACCGCTGACCGTCGCCGTTACCGCGAACTTCAGGATCGCTCCGATCGCGATCAGCACGATTGACGGACCTACACCCATGGGGTTCCTCCTTTCCGTGGGGCATGGTGTGTAGGCGAGGTTGTGCCCGATCCCGGGCGAATTCACGCCCGCGGGGCGCCGCGCTACGTCTGCCGCTCGATCACCGCCGTCACCCAGGCCGCGTGGCCCGAGCCGCCCTCGACCGCGGCAGCCACCGCCGCTTCACCCGCGAGCTCGGCCGCCACGTCGATCCGGCGGCGGTCGTTCCAGACGACGAGCCGGCCGTCTGAGAGGCAGAAGTTCCACTGATGCAGCTCCTCGTAGCGCATCGTCTCGGCCTCGTTCTCGTAGTGGCGCAGGAGGACGAAGCCGCCCGGCCGCACGACCGCGAGCATCTCGCGGATGATCCGCGCCGGATCGATGCTGTGGTCAAGCGCGTTGCGCGCGTAGGCGATGTCGAAGCTCGCCGGCTCGAACGCGCGCGTGAGCTCCTCGCCCGCGACCGGCTGGGTGCGCACCGGCGCCTGCGCCCCGGCCTCGGCGAGCAGGTGCGCGTAGTCGTCACCCAGCGGATCGACGGCCTCGATGAGAAGCCGCTTCGCCGGGTGCGTCTTGCCCAGCGAGGTCGCCGGCCCTGCGCCGACGTCGAGGATCCGCACGTCGCCGGCCGCGATCCGGTCGAGGACATCGAGTACGAGCGACTCGCGCAGCGGCTCGCCGGGATCGAAGCGGCGCTCGAATTCCTCCGGCCACTGGAGCCCGCGCGTCGCGATCCACTCGGCCCAGAAGTCGACCTCGGTCGCAAGCCCGCGCTCCCACACCGTCTCCTGTCTGGACAGCTTGCGCCGCAGCCGGCGCGCGACCGCGCGCGGATCCGTCACGGCCCGCCGGAGATCGGCGCCGCCGCCTCGCGCCGGGCCTCGGCCTCGCGCAGCACGCGCCGCAGGCCGAAGAAGTAGTCGATCCCGCTGACGATCGTGATCGCGACGGCGCCGTAGACGAGCCCGTCGACCCACGCCGGCGTCGGCTCGCCCATCGCGATGACGCAGAAGATCGCGGCGACCTGCACGATCGTCTTCGACTTGCCCCACCAGTTCGCCGCGATGACGAGCCCCTGCTGCTGGGCCTGCATGCGGGTGATCGTCACCGTCAGCTCGCGGGCGATGATGACCATCGCGACCCACGCCGCGAGCCGGTCGAGCGACACGAGCGCGACGAGCGCCGCGATGATCAGCAGCTTGTCGGCGATCGGGTCCATGAGCTTGCCGAACGTCGTGACCGCGTTGCGGCTGCGCGCGAGGTAGCCGTCGACCGCGTCGGTGAACGACGCCAGCGCGAAGACGATCGCGGCGAGCAGGTCGCCGTTGGCCGTCTCGTCGAGCAGCGCGACGACGAGCACCGGGACGAGCAGGATCCGCAGCAGCGTGAGGACGTTCGGTAGGTTCAGCGCGAACATTCGAGCGGTGAGCCTACGGGGCTACACAGCCCTGCGCCAGCGCGCTTCTCGAGCTGCCGTGGAGGACCTGAAAAAGCAGCGATGAGGACCAGGTTTCGAGCCGTGCGGGGGGGTCCCGCGCTCGCGCCGACCTGAACAAGTGGCCACTCACGCCGAGAGCGGGCGAGGTTGGCCACTTCTTCATGTCATACATGGACAACTGACCACGCTCGCCCCGTGGGGGCGTCCGTTGGCCACTTCTCCATGTGCGAGCCGCCAGCGCGGCTCCGCTCCGTCGATCCTCTACGGCTTGAGCTTGCTCCCCGACGAGAACATCGCGGCGCTGTATGCCGCCGTGCCCGCGGCGAGCGCGGCCGTCACGCCGAGCGCGATCGCGATCGGGATGTCGCTCGTCCCGAGGAACCCGTAGCGGATCGTGTTGATGAGATAGAAGATCGGGTTGACGTGGCTGATCTCCTCCCACGGCGAGGGCAGCAGCTCGACGGAGTAGAACACGCCGCCGAGAAAGCTCAGCGGCAGGATCACGATGTTGTTGACGAACCCCGCCTGGTCCCACGTGTCCGCGTAGACGCCGACGATCACGCCGAGCGACGAGAACAGGACCAGCAGGATGAGGACCGCCAGCACGAGCACGAGCGGCTCGCGCAGCGGCACATCGGTGACGGCCACCGCGAGCACGAGCAGCGAGACGCCGATCGCCAGCGCGCGCACGAGGCCGCCGAACGACAGCCCGAGGTTGACCTCCCACGGGCGCATGGGCGCCGACAGCACGTCGTTGAGATAGCGATCCGAGCGCCCCTGGAAGACCGACGAGGAGTTGTTCGAGTACGCCGCCTGCGCCATCGCCATCGCGATCAGGCCGGGCACGATGAACACCTCGTAGGAGACGCCGTCGATCGCGCGGATCCGCCCGCCGAGCGACAGCCCGAAGACGACGATGAACAGAAACGACGCCAGCACCGGCGCTGCGACCGTCTGCGACCACAGCTTCAGGACGCGCTCGGCCTCGCGCGCGCTCAGCGCGATCAGCCCGCGGTGGCGTTCGACGAGCGCGCTCATCGCACCGCCCCCATCGCGCGCACGTACGCGTCGGCGAGCGACTCTGCGCCGTAGGTGTCGCGCAGCCCGTCGGCCGTGTCGCGGGCGATGAGGTGGCCGTCGCGGATGAGCGCGATCTCCTCGCAGAGCTCGTCGGCCTCTTCGAGGTAGTGCGTCGTCAGCAGGATCGTCGTGCCCTCGTCGTGCAGCCGGCGGATGTAGCGCCACAGCTCGAGGCGCAGCTCGAAGTCGACGCCCGCGGTCGGCTCGTCGAGGATCACGAGGCGCGGCTCGTGCATGAGCGCCCGCGCGAGCAGCAGCCGGCGGCGCATGCCGCCCGACAGCTTCGGCGCCCGGACGCCCGCCTTCGCGCGCAGGTCGAAGACGTCCATCATCTCCGCCGCCCGCCGGCGCGCCTCGGCGCGGCGCATGCCGAAGTAGCCCCCGTGGTAGAGCAGCGTCTCCTCGACGTCGAGGAAGCGGTCGAGGTTGACGTCCTGCTCGGCGAGCCCGACCATCCGCCGCGCCGCCAGCGCGTCGTGCGGCTCGCCGAAGACGTCGATCTCGCCCGCGGTGACGCGGATGAGGTTGCAGATGGCGCTGATGATCGTCGTCTTGCCGGCGCCGTTGGGGCCGAGCAGGCCGAAGAAGCTGCCGGCCTCGACGGCGAGGTCGAAGTTCTCGACGGCGAGGAAGCCGTCGTCGTAGCGCTTGGTCAGGCCGCGGATGGCGAGGGCTGCGGGCACGCATCCAGGCTACTCACCGGCTCGTGCCGGCCCGGGGCGAAGCGGCGCGTGTGGCAGGATGCTCGACCATGCCTCTCGTCCCCACAGTCGTCGAACGCACCGGCCGCGGTGAGCGCGAGTACGACATCTACTCGCGGCTGCTCAACGAGCGCATCGTCTTCCTCGGCACCCCGGTCAACGACCAGGTCGCGAACCTCATCGTGGCGCAGCTCCTGCACCTCGAGTCCGACGACCCCGAGAAGGACATCTCGCTGTACATCAACTCGCCCGGCGGCTCGATCTACGCCGGCCTGGCGATCTACGACACGATGCAGTTCATCAAGCCCGACGTCTCGACGATGTGCATGGGCGTCGCGATGTCGATGGGCTCGCTGCTGCTCGCCGGCGGGGCGCACGGCAAGCGCTTCTCGCTGCCGAACTCGCGGATCCTCATCCACCAGCCGTCCGCCGGCTTCGAGGGGCAGTCGACCGACATCGAGATCCACGCGCGCGAGATCCTCGACATGCGCAGGCGGATCGACAGGATCTACGCCCTGCACACCGGCCGGACCGAGGAGCAGATGAACAAGGACATGGAGCGCGATCGCTTCTTCAAGCCCGACGAGGCGGTCGAGTACGGGCTGATCGACCGGGTGCTCGACAAGCACTAGCGTGCCGACGCTGTCGCTGCCCGAGACGCTGCTGCTGCTCGGGTTCGACGCGCAGAATGCGACGACGCGCTACGCGCTGTCGATGAGCTACGCGCTGGCGGGCGCGCAGCTGCACGAGCTGGTGCTGGCGGGACGGGTGCACGTGCAATCCGATCGCGTCGTGCGCGTGGATGCGGCGCCGACCGGCGACCCGCAGCTCGATGAGGTGCTGGCGAAGATCGCGAAGGGCGACCGCCCGCGCGCGTCACGGCACTGGGTCATGAAGCGAAAGTCCAACGCGGTGGCGCTGTATGCCCGGCGGCTCGTGGACGCCGGCGTGCTCAGCAGCCGGCGCACGCGGGTGCTCGGGATCGTGCCCCGCACGGTCTTCCCGATCGTCGACGAGGCACTGCGCGCGCGAGCGCTGGAGGAGGTCGCCGCGGCGCTCGCCGATCCCGCGCCCCCGCCCGAGCGCACGCGGGCGCTGATCGCGCTCGTGCACGTGACCGCGCCTGCGCGCACGCTCCTCGGCGATCGCCAGCAGCGCGAGCGGGCCAAGCAGATCGCGTCAGACGACGTCATCGCACGCGCCGTCAAGAGCGCGATCGACGGCGTGAACGCGGCCTACGTCGGCAACGAGCGCTGACTCAGTCCGTACAGCGCGCCGTACTTCGCGCGGAGGTGCTCGAGCAGCGGCTCGGGATCGAGCGGCCCGCCGACCGCCTGCTGGATGAGCTCGGGCGGCATCAGGCGGCGGCCGTGGCGATGGACCTTCTCGACGAGCCAGCCGCGCAGGTCGCCGTAGACGCCCGCCTCGATGCCCCCGGGGAGGTCGGGCAGATCGGCCAGCGCGGCGCGCCACAGCTGGGCCGAGAAGACGTTGCCGATCGCGTAGGTGGGGAAGTAGCCGATGATCCCCTCCGACCAGTGGATGTCCTGGAGCACGCCGTGAAGGTCGTCGGGCACGGCGATGCCGAACATCTGCTTCATCTTCGCCGCCCACGCCTCCGGCAGGTCCGCGGTGTCGAGCGTGCCCTCGATGAGGTCGAGCTCGAGCTCGAAGCGCATGATCACATGCAGCGAGTACGTGACCTCGTCGGCGTCGACGCGGATGAGCGTCGGCTTGACGACGTTGATCGCGCGTATGAACCCGTCGAGGTCGGTGTCGCGCAGGGTCAGCGGGAAGCGCTCGCGCATGCGCGGCAGCCAGTAGCTCCAGAACGCCGGGCTGCGCCCGACCATGTTCTCCCACAGGCGGCTCTGCGACTCGTGGATGCCCAGCGACACGCCGTGGTCGAGCGTCGTGCGCGCGAGCGCGGGGTCGATCCCATGCTCGTAGAGGCCATGCCCGACCTCGTGCATGAGCGCGAAGAGCCCCTGGAGGTTGCGGTCGTTGAAGCGCGAGGTCACGCGCACGTCGGTGCGCGACGGCGACGACGCGAACGGGTGCACGGCGTCGTCGACGCGCCAGGCGGTGGAATCGAAGCCCATCGCCTGCACGATCTCCAGGCCGATCTCGCGCTGCGCGGGGATCGTCCAGTCGCCGGTGAGCGTCGGCGGGTCGGGCCGCGTCGCGATCTCGGAGATGAGCGGCACGAGCCCCTGGCGCAGGCGGGCGAAGAGCTGTGCGACCTGAGCCGCCGTCGCGCCCGGCTCGAAGCGGTCCAGCAGCGCGTCGTAGGGATGCGCGGACTCGGGGAAGCACGCGGCGTACTCGCGCGCGAGATCCATGTTGCGCCGCAGGGCGGGCTCGAAGACGGCGAAGTCGTTCGCCCTGCGTGCCTTCAGCCACGCCTGAAGCCCCTCGGATCCGGCGCGCGTCATCTCTGCCGCGAGGTCGGTGGGCACGCGCGTGGCGACGTCGCGGTCGCGGCGCACGACGCGCACGATGTCCGCGTCGTCGGACCCGGCCGCGTCGAGCAGCTCGCCGAGCTCGGGGGCGACGAGCCGGTCGTGGACGAGGCGCTCGACGGTGCCCATCGCCTCCCCGCGCGCGGGTGCGCCGCGCGGCGGCATCATGACCTGCTGGTCCCACGACAGCAGCTGGCCGACGTGGCCGAGGTCGGCCAGCTCGCCGAGGCGCTCGCGCAGCTCAGGCGACGGCATGCTCGATCGCTCCCAGCGACTCGATCTCGATCCGCACCACGTCGCCGGACTCGAGGAACCGGCGCGGGTCCATCGACATGCCGACGCCGCTCGGCGTGCCGGTGAGGATGAGATCGCCGGGCTCGAGCGTGCACGTCTCGCTGATGAAGTCGACGAGCTCCTGCGGGCCGAAGATGAGGTCGCTCGTCGAGGCGTCCTGGCGCAGCTCGCCGCTGACGTGCGTGGTCAGCCGCAGGTTGCGCGGATCGGGCACCTCGTCGGCGGTGGTGATCCATGGGCCCCACGGGCAGAAGCCGTCGGCGCCCTGGGCGCGCGTCCACTGCGGCTCGCGGCGCTGGAGGTCGCGCGCGCTGACGTCGTCGGCGACCGCGTAGCCGGCGATCTTGCCCTCCTCGCCGATGACGACGACGAGCTCGCCCTCGTAGTCCAGGCGGCGCACGACCTCCGGGCAGCGCACGGCTGCGTTGGGCGGAGCGCTCGAGCTCGGCAGCTTCATGAAGACGATCGGGAACTCCGGCTGCTCCTGTCCCTGCTCGGCCGCGTGCGCCGCGTAGTTCAGGCCGATGCCGAAGATCGCCCGCGGGCGCGGCACCGGCGCGAGCAGCGTGACCTGCTCGATCGGCCACGCGTCGCCGAGCGCCTGGTCCCAGTCGGACGTGCGCAGGCGGTCGAGCACGGTCTCTCGCTTCATGACGAACGACACGATCTCGTCGCCGTGGACCTGACCGGCACGGGGTGTCTGCGAGCCGGGCGGCAGGAAAGTGGCAAGGCGCATCGCGCCGGAGGTTAGGGGATCGACAGCAGCGTCTTCCCGATGGTCGATCGCGCCTCGATCGCGGCGTGCGCGTCGGCCGCCCCGGGGCAGCTCGAAGGTCTGGCCGATGAGCGGGCCCCTCTCGCCCTCACGGGACGATCAGGTGCACGTCGCCGAACTCGTGCCAGCGGTAGCCCGCTCGCAGCGCCTCCTCATACGACGACGCAACAAGAGCCGAGCCGCCGATCGCCTCGAGCATGAGCAGGTGCGAGGCATCGGGGTCGTGCCAGCCGGTGAGCAGGCCGTCGACGGCGCGGACGCCGCGCTCGGGCGTGACGACGTGGCGCGTCCATCCCGACGCGGCGCGGAGCTCCCCGTCCGCCGCGGCCGCGGTCTCGAGCGCACGTACGACGGTGGTGCCGACGGCGATGACCCGCCCGCCGCCTGCGCGGGTGGCATTGACGAGCCGCGCCGTCGCAGCCGGGACCGCGAAGCGCTCCGGGTACGGCGCCTCGCCGGTCTCCAGCGAGGAGACGCCGGTGTGAAGCGTGACCGGCGCCAGCGCGATCCCGGCGCGGACGATCTGCGTCACGAGCCAGGGCGTGAACGGCCTGCCCGCGCTCGGCATCTCGGCGCTGCCGGGTTGGCGCGCGAAGATCGTCTGGTAGTCCGCGAGCGGGAACTCGCGCGCGACGTAGCCGTAGCGGATCGGCGCGCCGTGGCGGTGCAGGTAGTGCAGCAGTGGCTCGGACCCGGTGCGCAGCTCGGCGAGCCACAGCCGCGCGCCCGACAGATAGGGCGCCAGCAGCGTGGCGCTTGCGCCCGCCGGCAGCG
>JBOGYT010000218.1:0-22141 GCA_050696955.1 Solirubrobacteraceae bacterium
TGCCCCACCCGGCCGGCGCCAGCTCCACCGTGCCGCTTGCGCGCTCGCCCTCCCAGGCGACGGTGGTCTCGGGCTCCAGACGGGTGATGCGGATCTCGCCGAACTCCGCCAGGCGGCGGCCGAGGGACTGCTCGCTGCTGACCTCGGCCCAGAGCTCGGGCGGCGACTTCACGAGCCGGCGTTGCGCCGTGCGTTGCTCCATGCGCAGGAGTTTCGCCCGGCCGGGCCCGACTCCTGCCCGTTGCGATCAGGCGCCCGGCTTGGCCACCATGAGGAAGATCGCGGCGACGACGAGCAGCAGCGCGAAGCTGCCGACGAGGTCCGCCTTGCGGCGCTCGCGCTCGTAGTCCGCGCTGGGCCCGCCGCCCGTGCTCAGATCGCGCTCGGCGAGCTTGGCCAGACGCTCGTCGGTCGGCGTGAGGACCGCTCCCGTGAGCCCGAACAGGACGAACAGGATCGCGAAGGTCGCGCTGATCCACGGGTCGCCGAGGCTGAAGCGGTCAAGCGCGAGGTAGAGGCCGGCGAGCAGCACGACGGTCATCGCGGGCGTCACGAGGCGCCTGGCGAGCAGGACGTGGAGGCGGTGCAGCGCGGGCAGGTTGCCGGGGGTCGTACGCCTGATGTAGCCGTCGATCAGCGGGTAGGCGAACACGACGCCGAACGCGACGACGACGGCGAGGATGTGGACGGTCAGGACGACGTCGTAGAAGACGATCGCGGCGAGCATGCGCACAGGCTGCCAGGTGCGGCAGCGGAACGCGGCCCGCCGCTACGCCCGCGGCCGGTAGGCCCCGAACACGTCCTTCATCGCGCCACAGACCTCGCCCATCGAGCAGCGGTCCTTGAGCGCCTGGCGGATCGGGTGCATGAGGTTGTCGGTGCCGCGCGCGGCGTCGCGCAGCTCGTCCAGGCGCCGCGCCACGAGCTCCTGGTCGCGGTCGGCCTTGAACGCCGCGAGGCGATCGAGCTGCGCCTTCTCCGTCGCCGGGTCGACGCGCAGGATGTCCTCGACCTCGATCGCCTCCTCCTCGTACTTGTTGACGCCGACGACGATGTCCTGCTTCTGGCGGTAGCGCTCCTGGTAGCCCCAGGCGGACTCGTCGATCTCGTTCGTGATGAACTCGATCGCGTTCACCGAGCCGCCCATCTCGTCGACCTTCGCGATGAGCTCGTAGGCGCGCGCCTCGATCTCGTCCGTCAGCGCCTCGACGTAGTACGAGCCCGCGAACGGGTCGACCGTGTCCGTCGCGCCGGACTCGTGGGCGATGATCTGCTGCGTGCGCAGCGCGATCTTCGCGGCGCGCTCCGACGGCAGCGCGAGCGCCTCGTCGTAGCCGTTGGTGTGCAGCGACTGGGTCCCGCCGCAGACGGCGGCGAAGCCCTGCAGCGCGACGCGGATGACGTTGTTCTGCGGCTGCTGCGCGGTCAGCGTCACGCCGCCGGTCTGCGTGTGGAAGCGCAGCTTCAGCGACTTCTCGTCCTTGGCGCCGAAGCGGTCGCGCATGAGGTGCGCCCACATCCGGCGCACGGCGCGGAACTTCGCGACCTCCTGGAACACGTTGTTGTGGCCGTTGAAGAAGAACGCCAGCCGCGGCGCGAACTCGTCGACCGCCAGCCCAGCGTCGATCGCGGCGTTCACGTATGCGATCGCGCTGCACAGCGTGAACGCGACCTCCTGCACCGCCGAGCAGCCCTTCTCGCGGAAGTGATAGCCGGAGATCGAGATCGTGTTCCAGCGCGGGATGTTCTGGTGGCAGTAGGCGAACAGGTCCGTCGTCAGGCGCATCGTGCCCTCGGGCGGATAGATGAAGTTGCCGCGCGCGATGTACTCCTTGAGCACGTCGTTCTGCGTCGTGCCGCGCAACTCGTGCTGCGGCACGCCCTGCTCCTCGCCGACGAGCGAGTACAGCGACAGCAGCACCGTCGCCGGCGCGTTGATCGTCATCGACGTCGAGATCTCGTTGAGCGGGATACCGTCGAACACGCGGCGCATGTCGTCGATCGTGTCGATCGAGACGCCGGTCCGGCCGACCTCGCCCAGGCAGCGCGAGTCGTCGGAGTCCAGGCCGAGCTGGGTCGGCAGGTCGAAGGCCATCGACAGCCCCGTGGAGCCGTGGGCGAGCAGGTACTTGTAGCGCTCGTTGGACTCCTTCGCCGAGGCGTAACCGGCGTACTGGCGCATCGTCCAGGGCCGCTTGCGATACATCTCGGGGTGCACTCCGCGCGTATACGGAAACGCGCCGGGATCGCCGAGATCGAGGTCGGGCGGCAGATCGTCCTCGGTGTAGAGCGGCGCGATCTCGATGCCCGAATCTGTGAAACGCCGGGGATCGTCGGGGCCGACGATCGGGGCTACGGTCAGTCGTTCTTCGGTCGCCATCGCGGAAGGGTACCTCTGCGCCAACTCTTCGACATTCATAATCCGCGCTTCATGACCGACCCATGCAATGACTCGATATGACCTCAGGCTCGCGTAGCTCACACTTCCTCGCCGCGTTCCTCGGAGCGCTCGTCGTCGCCGTCGCCGTCGTCGGCCTCGCGCTCGGCGGCGTGTTCGACGACGACGACAGCTCCTCTCCGGCAGCGGTCCCCGCGGACATCACCAGCGACGAGGCCGCCGACCCGGCACCCGCCCGCAGCGCCACCGACGTGTCGGGGCTCTACGAGCGCGTGCGCCCGGGGGTGGTCACGATCGAGGCCCGCAACGGCACCGGCGATGGCGCGACCGGATCGGGCTTCGTGCTCGACGGCGACGGCTACATCCTCACGAACGAGCACGTCGTCGACAACGCCGACAGCGTGAAGGTGCGCTTCGTCGAGGGTGGCCCGGCGAGCGCGCGCGTCGTCGGCGAGGACCCCTCGACGGACCTCGCGCTGCTGAAGGTCGACGGCAGCGACGACCGGCTGCGGCCGGTCCCGCTCGGCTCGTCGGGCAAGCTCAAGGTCGGTCAGCCCGCGATCGCCATCGGCAACCCGTTCGGCCAGGAAGGGACGCTCACGACCGGGATCATCTCCGCCGTCGAGCGCTCGATCCGGGCGCCGAACGGCTTCTCGATCGACAACGTCATCCAGACCGACGCCGCGATCAACCCCGGCAACTCCGGCGGACCGCTGCTCGACGGCAACGGCCGTGTCGTCGGCATCAACGCGCAGATCGCCACGACGACGCAGGCCAACAGCGGCGTCGGCTTCGCGATCCCGATCGACACCGCCAAGCAGGTCGTGCCCGACCTCAAGTCCGGCAAGGAGATCGAGCGGCCCTACCTCGGCGTTCGCAGCGGCAACGCCGCGACCGGGGTCGGCGCCATCATCGACACGGTCGTGCCGGGCGGCCCCGCCGCCGACGCCGGCCTGCGCAGCGGCGATCGCATCGTCGGCGTCGGCAACCGCACGGTCGAGCGCTCGTCCGACGTCTCGCTCGGGATCGCCAACAACAAGCCGGGCGACCAGGTCAAGGTCCGCATCCGCCGCAGCGGCGATGACCGCACGGTGACCGTGACGCTCGGCAAGCGGCCGCGGATGGCGGACCAAACGCCTTGAGGAAGCGTCCATCAACTTGTTTTCGGACGCTTCCCTAGTGCGCCACTAGGGTCGTATGGAAGGGGAGGTGGTGCTCCTCGACGGTCTCGAAGCCCGTGAGCGTGAGCATCGTCCGTAGCGCCGACGGGGAGATCCCCCAGTACCACGGCCCGTAGCCCTCGCCGGGTCCGCTCGGCGGCCGGGCGCCGGGGTGGTCGGCGGGGCCCGGGGCGATGATGCAGGTGCCGCGCCGGCCGGGCGTCTCGGGAATCGTCTCGCTGGCGAGCAGCAGCGTCCCCGTCGTCAGCTCGCGCAGGCGCTCGAGCGTGAGCAGCGGATGCGGCGCGTGGTACACGACGCCCGAGCACCACACGACCTCGTGCGGGCCGACCGCGGAGACGATCGCCGGGTCGTGCAGGTCGCCCTCGACGAAGCGCACCTTCGACCCGCGGCGCTGCACCTCGCGCACGAAGCGCTCGGTCGGCGCCATGACGTCGACGCCGGTCACGGTTGCCGCGCCGGCATCCTCGGCGGCGAAGCACAGCGCGCCGTGGATGTTCCACATGCAGCCGACGTCGACGAACGAGCGCCCCTCGACGTGCCGGGCGATGAGCTCCTCGCGCGGCGGCGTGGCGCTGCCGACACGCCGGCGCAGGCGTCCGACGGTGGTGAGGGCGCGGCCGAGCAGGCCTACAAGGCCCCGCCGGCCACGGGCGGGGCGGTGGGGTCGGGGCCCGCATCGGCCGGCGCCTCGCGGGCGAGGTACTCCTCGGCGAGCAGCGGGTTGTCCTTCGCGCGCCGCACGACCTTCAGCAGGTCGCTCATCGTCGCGACCTCCTCGATCTGCTCCTTGATCAACCACTGCATGAACTGCTCGCTCGTGTAATCGCCCTCCGCGCGGGCGATCGCCGTCAGCTTGTTGATCTGGTCTGAGACGCGCTTCTCCTGCTCGAGCGCGAGCGCGACCGGTGTGACGACGTCCTCGAACTCGTTCTCGGGCTCGGAGACGCCCGGGATCGGCGGGCGCTCGTCGGCGTCGAGCAGGTACTGGACCATCATCAGCGCGTGGTTACGCTCCTCGAGCGACTGCTGGTAGAAGACCGACGCGAGACGCGGGAGGGTCTCGTCGTCGTAGTACACGGCGATCGCGAGGTACTGCTGCGACGCCCCGAATTCGTTGCCGATCTGCTCCTTGAGGCGCTCGACGAACGCGGCGGCTGGCATCGCGCTACTGTAGCGCGATCCGGCGCCGAGTTAGGCCCTCCTAATGCAGCTGCTCATCAAACCGAAGAAGGCGTGCTGCAAGAGCAACCCGCGCTGCAAGCGCTGTCCGGTGGTCGCCAAGAGGCTCGTCAAGCGCGGGCTGGCAGAGCGCCGCGCCGACGGAATCGTCGTCGTCAAGGCCGGCGTGACGAAGAAGCAGCGCAACGCGGCGCGCAAGCGATAGCCGGTTCGTGCCGATAAGGTGACAATCCATGGCCACCTGTCTCGTCACCGGTGGCGCGGGGTTCCTCGGGTCGCATCTGTGTGACGAGCTCCTGCGCCGCGGCCATCACGTCATCTGCGTCGACAGCCTGGAAACGGGCTCGCTGAAGAACATCACGCACATCCGCGTGCCCGAGTTCGAGTTCCTCCAGCTCGACATCATCAACCCGTACTTCGTCGAGCGTCAGATCGACTTCGTCTACCACCTCGCCTCGCCGGCTTCGCCGATCGACTACCTGCGCCTGCCGCTGCACACGCTGAAGGTCGGCTCGCACGGCACGCACCACTCGCTCGGCCTGGCCAAGAAGCACCGCGCGCGCTTCTTGCTCGCGTCCACGAGCGAGGTCTACGGCGACCCGCAGGTCCATCCCCAGAAGGAGACCTACTGGGGCCACGTCAACCCGATCGGCCCGCGCGGCGTCTACGACGAGGCCAAGCGCTATGCCGAAGCGCTGACGATGGCCTATCACCGCCAGCAGGGCGTGGACACGGCGATCATTCGCATCTTCAACACGTACGGTTCTCGGATGCGGCCGCACGACGGCCGGGCGATCCCGACCTTCCTGCGCCAGGCGCTCCAGGACCGGCCGATCACGGTCTTCGGCGACGGCACCCAGACGCGCTCCTTCTGCTACGTCGACGACCTCATCCGCGGGATGATCGCGCTCGCGGAATCCGGCGAGCGCGGGCCGATCAACGTCGGCAACCCGAACGAGTTCACGTTGCTGGAGCTCGCCAGCACGGTCATCGACGTGACCGGATCGAGCTCCGAGATCGTCTTCGAGGCGCTCCCGACCGACGATCCGCAGGTGCGCCAGCCCGACATCACACTCGCGCGCGAGCTGCTCGGCTGGGAGCCGGAGATCGAGCTGCGCGAGGGACTTGAGCGAACGATCGAGCAATCGGGTACCGAGTCGCTCGTCGGGTCCACGAGATAGAGCCGATGAAGGAACCCGCGGTGCCGCGGGAAATCGAACCGGGCGAACCCGGAACATCTGGCTGCGTGGGCCGTTAGAGCAGGGGAGAATGGCGAGCACCCAGCAGGAGCAAGAACGGGGAACCAGCAGCCAGGAGGTGCCGGAGCTTCAGCCGGCGCCCGACTTCGCGCTGTCTTCACGGGACGTGCGCCGCAAGCGCCCGCCGGTGCTCGCGTTCCTGCTGAAGCTCGACACGCTGCGCCGCGGCGCGCGGATCCTCAGCCTGCTGGTGCTCGATTACATCGGCGTCTACATGGCGATCCTCACGGCGCTGTGGCTCAAGGCGGGCCTCGTGAGCGGCGACTGGGCGCTCAGCTCGCAGGTGCATCAGACGCGCGAGCTGTTCAGCTTCGCCTTCCTCGTCACCGTGCTCCTCTTCGCGCGCTCCGGCCTGTACTCCGCCCGCGGCGAGCGGCCCGGCCTGACGCGGATCGTCTCGTCGCTGTTCCAGGTGATGATCGTCGCGCTGATCTTCGCGCTCGCGAACCGCAGCACGTTCAGCTCGTACTACATCTTCTACGGCTCGCTGTTCTTCGCGGTCATCTACATCTCGCTGCTGCGCTTCGGCTACGAGAAGCTGACCGGCGCGCTGCTGCGCATGGCCGGCTACCACCGCCGCGCCGTGCTCGTCGGCAGCGGCAAGCACATCGAGGCCGTCGGGCACGCGCTGCGCGATGCCTCGCACTCGACGATCAACGTGGTCGGCTTCATCTCGCTGACGCCGCGGCCGAACAACGGGCTGCTGTCGCTCGGCCGGCTCGAGGACCTCGCCGACGTCGTCGCGCGCCACAACGTCGACGAGGTGATCATCGCCGACTCGGACTTCCCGCAGCAGCAGGCCGTCGAGGTCATCGACGTGTGCCACAGCGCGGGCGTGCGCGTGCGGATCGCGCCCTCGACGATGGAGATCCTCATCCACCGCGCCGAGTTCGTGCCCGGCGAGGCGGTGCCGCTGTTCGAGCTCAAGCCGCCCGTCTTCGAGGGCATCGACTACGTCGTCAAGCGCTCGTTCGACCTCATCGGCGCGACGCTGCTCGTCCTCGTCTTCAGCCCGATCCTCGCCGCGAGCGCGGCCGCCGTGCGCTTCAGCTCGCGCGGCCCGGTCCTCTATCGCTCGCTGCGCCCGGGGATCGGCGGCGTGCCGTTCGCGTGCCTGAAGTTCCGCACGATGTACCGCGACGCCGACCAGCGCCAGGACGACCTCGAGTCGATCAACGAGGCCTCGGGCGCGCTGTTCAAGATCCGCGACGACCCGCGCATGACGCCGATCGGAAAGATCCTGCGGCGCTATTCGATCGACGAGATGCCCCAGCTGTTCAACGTGCTCAAGGGGGAGATGTCGCTCGTCGGTCCGCGACCGCTGCCCCAGCGCGACTTCGACCGTCTCGAGGAATGGCACAAGAAGCGCTACCTCGTCACGCCCGGCATCACCGGGCTGTGGCAGGTCTCGGGCCGCTCGGAGCTCGACTTCGACGACCTCGTGCGGCTCGACTTCCTCTACCTCGAGCGCTGGTCGGTCTTCCTGGACCTGAGCATCCTCGTCAAGACGGTGCCGGCCGTGTTCACCCGGCGAGGAGCCTTCTGAAGACGCTCAAGCGGGTGGCGATCGCGGCGGTCGCGCTGCTCGTGCTCATCGTCGTCGCGGAGCGGGTGCGCCAGGGCGGCGACGCCAAGCCGCTGCCCGGACCGCCCCTGCGCGAGCTCGCCGAGAAGCGCTCGATGTACGTCGGCACGGCCGTCCGCGCGGACGAGCTGAAGCACAACCTCGCCTATCGCCAGCTCGTCGCGGCGCAGTGGGGCAGCGTCACCCCGGAGAACGAGATGAAGTGGGCGATCGTCGAGCCCGAGCGCGGCGAGTTTCAGTTCACGTTCGCCGACGAGATCGTCGACTTCGCCGAGCAGGCGGGGCAGGCGGTCCGCGGGCACGCGCTCGTCTTCCACAGCCAGCTCCCGGGCTGGGTTGCCGGTCTCGGCCGGGAGGAGATGCGCGAGGCGACCGAGGAGCACATCCGGCGCGTGATGGGCCACTACCGCGGGCGCGTCGCGGTGTGGGACGTCGTCAACGAGGCGCTCACCGACCACGGCGGGCTGCGCCGCTCGCCGTTCCTCGTCACGCTCGGGCCGGACTACATCGCGCAGGCGTTTCGCATCGCCCGCCGCGCCGACCCGAAGGCGCGGCTGCACATCAACGAGGTCGGCGCCGACGCCATCAACCCGAAGTCCGACCGGCTGTACGCGCTCGTGCGCTCGCTCAAGGCGCGCGGCGTGCCGATCGACGGCGTCGGCTTTCAGATGCACGTCAACCTCGCCGGCGTGCCGCCGACGTACGTCGCCAACCTGCGCCGCTTCGCCGCGCTCGGCGTGGAGCTCGCGATCACGGAGGCCGACGTCGGCGTGAAGCTGCCGGCGAGCGCCGCCGAGCTGCGCGCGCAGGCGCGCGTCTACCGCACGATCGTGCGCGGCTGCCTGTCGGTGAAGGCGTGCCGCTCGCTGACGTTCTGGGGCTTCACCGACGGGCGCTCGTGGATCTCCGAGACGCAGCCGGGCATGGGCGCGGCGACGCTGCTCGACGAGAAGCTGCGCCCCAAGCCGGCGTTCCGCGCCGTGCAGCGGGCGCTGCGGCCATAATCGGCGCGTGGCCTACCGCTACCTGTTCGAGCAGATGGTCCGCCGCGAGCTGCGCCAGAAGTACAAGGGGTCGGCGCTCGGGGTGGTCTGGTACGTCGTCAACCCGCTCGTCCTCATGGGCGCGTACTACCTCATGTTCGGGATCGTCTTCAAGGCGGCCTCGGAGCCCGACTACCCGCTGTTCCTGCTCGTCGGCCTCGTCGTGTGGATCTTCTTCAGCCAGGCGGCGCTCGGCGCGGCCCCGTCGCTCATCGAGCAGGGCTCGCTCGTGCGCAAGGCGCGCTTCCCGCGCGAGGTGATCCCGGCGGCGGTGGTCACCGTGCAGCTCGTCACGTTCCTCGTGCTGCTCGGAGTGCTCACGCCGCTGATGCTGGCGATCCGCGGCAGCGCGGACGTCGCGCTGCTCGTGCTGCCGCTCATCCTCGCCTGCCTGGTGGCCTTCGTGCTGGGCTTCGCGTTCGCCGTCTCCGTGCTGCACGCCTACTTCCGCGACGTCTCGCCGATCCTCGCGGCGATGCTGCTGCCGTGGTTCTTTTTGTCGCCGATCTTCTTCGACCCCAACGGGATCACCCAGCAGAAGACGGCGGTCTTCGCGCTCGAGTGGATCAACCCGATGGCGCCGTTCATCGTCGCCGTGCGCGACGTCCTGTACGCCGGCCATGTGCCCGGGCTCGACGTCCTCGCGTACGTCTTCGTCGCGGGCGCGCTCATGCTGCTGGGCGGCGTGGCGCTGTTTCGCCGCATGCAGGGCGAGCTGGCGGTGGTCCTGTGACGCCGGCGCTCGACGACGGCGTCCGCCCGGGCGAGATCGTGCTCGAGCACGCCTGGCGCGCGTTCAGCATCCGCGCCGACCGCGGCCGCACGCTCAAGGAGCTCGTGCTCGGCCGCGAGCACGCCGGCCCGCCGCCGGTGCAGGCCCTGCGCGACGTCTCGATGCGGATCGAGCCGGGCGAGACCGTCGGCATCGTCGGGCGCAACGGCGCGGGCAAGTCGTCGACGCTGCGCGTGCTCGCCGGGATCGTGCCGCTGAACTCCGGCCGGGTCGCGGTGGGCGGGCAGGTCGTCACGCAGCTCGAGCTCGGGGCGGGGTTCAGCCGGGACTTCTCGGGCCGCGAGAACATCTTCCTCAACGGGGCGCTGCACGGCCTGTCCAAGCAGCAGATCGAGTCGCGCCTGGACGCGATCATCGAGTTCTCCGAGCTCGGGGACTTCGTGGAGGCGCCCATCGCCACGTACTCCACCGGCATGTTCCTGCGGCTCGGCTTCGCGATCGCCGCGCACCTCGACGCCGACGTGCTGCTCATCGACGAGCTGCTCGCCGTCGGCGACGAGGCGTTCCAGCGCAAGTGCGAGGCGCGCATGGCCGAGCAGATCGGGGCGGGGGCGACGCTCGTGCTCGTCTCGCATGACCCGCTGCTGATCGAGCGCACGTGCGACCGGCTCATCGTGCTCGACGGCGGCGAGAAGGTCTTCGACGGCTCGGTGACCGACGGCATGCCCTTCTACCACCGGCTCATGGGCACGGAGGCCGCGGTGGCCTCGCCATGAAGCCCGAGGACGCGCTGGGCGCGGCGCGCTCGGCGGCGGCCGAGCACGACGACGCGCTGCCCGGCGGCCTGGAGATCACGCCGACCGAGCGCGTCTCGATGGAGCAGTTCATCGAGTGGGCGGCGATCGAGCCCGATCCGATGAAGATGCGCTCGACGCGCAAGCTCGGCGCGCCGATCACCTTCTTCAAGCGCCAGCTCCTGCACGTCCTGCGCCAGTACCTGCGCGAGCTCGAGGCGCAGCAGACGCGCTTCAACCTCAACGTCGTCGCGCGCCTCGCCGAGCTGGAAGAGCGGGTCGCGAAGATCGAGCGGCACGCCGGCGAGCGCGAGCAGCGTTGAGGGTCCATCAGGTCCTCAGCGGCGCGGGCGCGTTCGACGCGGTGACCGAGCAGGCGCGGGCGTTCCGCCGGCTCTTTCGCGCGTGGGGCTGGGGCGGCGGCGATGTCGCGGCGAACATCAGTCCGCAGGTCGCCGGCGAGATCGCGCCGCTCGCCTCGCTGCGGCCGGCCGCGGGCGACGTCCTGCTGATCCACTACTCGGGCTACGCGCCGCGCCTGCGCAGCGCGCTTGCGTTCGACAACCGCAAGCTGCTGATCTCGCACAACATCACGCCGGCGCGCTGGTTCTGGGACCACGACCCGCTGGCCGCCGTGTCGTGCGCGCTGGGTCGCAAGCAGCTGCCGGAGTTCGCGGCGGCGGTCGACATCGCGGCGGGGGTGTCGCTGTTCAACGCGCGCGAGCTGGGCTCCGAGACGGTGATCCCGATCCTCTTCGACCCGTCGACGCTGGGCGAGCCGGCTGCGGCCGCGGCGCCGCCCGGCGCGCCGACGATCCTGTTCGTCGGGCGCCTGGCGCCGCACAAGCGCCAGGACGCCGTCATCCGCGCCTTCGCGCTGTACCGCCGGCGCCACGCGCCGGGCGCGCGGCTCGTCCTCGTCGGCCGGCCCGTCAACGACACGTTCGAGGCGGCGATCCGCGGGCTCGCCGGCCAGCTGGCGCCGGGCGCGGTCGACGTCGAGTACGACCTCACGCCCGAGCAGCTCGCGCGGCGCTACCGCTCCGCGCACGCCTTCCTCTGCCTGTCCGAGCACGAGGGCTTCTGCATCCCGCTGCTCGAGGCGTTTCACTTCGGCCTGCCGGTGATCGCGCGGGCGGTCGGCGGCGTGCCCGAAGTGGCGGGCGACGCCGCGCTGCTGCTGCACTCCGCCGACGACGAGCGGGTGGCGGCCGAGCTGCTCGCGCTCGCCGTCGGCGACGGCGAGCTGCGCGCCGAACTGCGCGAGCGCAGCGCGAAGCGAGTAGCCGCGTACGCGCCCGAGCCGACAAGCCGCACCCTCCGCGCAACGCTCGAACAGCTCGATTCATAGATTGCCTAGAGCTAATCAACTGGCTAGCTCGCATAGTTCATCCGTGCGTAATATGGATTGACCTTTGAGCGCGCGGCCGTCGCCGCCGACCTCCAGGAGAAGCGTATGACCGTCCACGAAGCCAGGCTGGCGACGCTCGCGCACATTCGCGAGCGACGGCTCACGCCCGGACCTTCGCAGTCGGCGGCCCCGATCGACGCGTGGCGGCTGGTCTCTCGCACGTTCGCCCCGTCGGCCGTCACCGAGGAGGAGACGCTCTTCGCCGTCGCCAACGGCTACATGGGCATGCGCGGCACGCACGACGAGGGGCACCCGTCCAACGACCCGGCGCTGTTTCTCAACGGCTTCCACGAGACCTGGCCGATCCCCTACGGCGAGGCGGCGTTCGGCTTCGCGACGACCGGCCAGACGATCGTCAGCGCGCCCGACGGCTCGGTCATGCGGCTCATCGTCGACGAGGAGCCGCTCGTGCTGGCGGACTCGAAGGTCCTGTCCTACGAGCGCGTGCTCGACATGCGCAATGGCACGCTCGAGCGCGACGTCACGTTCCGCACCGCACGCGGCGCGATCGTGCGGCTGCGCTCGCAGCGGCTCGTGTCGCTGCAGTGGCGCCACCTGGCGGCGATCTCCTACGAGGTGACGCTGCTCGAGGGGCCGGCCGACCTCGCGATCTCGTCCGAGCTCGTCACGCACCTGCCCCAGCCCAAGGGCGACGACGACCCGCGCGTCGGCGTGCGGATGGACGAGTCGGCGCTCGCGCCGGTCGGCAAGTTCGGCGACGGCACGCGCGTGCTGCTCGGGCTGCGCACGCGCACGAGCGAGATCGGCCTCGCGTGCGGCATGGAGCACTCGATCGACACCGACCTGCGCTACAGCGTCGAGTCGAGCGTCGAGAACGACGAGGGCCGCGTCGTGTTCTACCTCGACACCGAGCCGGGGATCCCGGCCCGCGTCACGAAGGTGCTCGGCTATCACCACGACTCGCGCGCCACGGCCAACGACCTCGCGCGGCGCGTGCACCGCACGCTCGACCGCGCCGCGAGCGACGGCTTCGACCGCATCGCCGACGTCCAGCGCGAACGCCTGGACTTCTACTGGGAGCACTCGGACATCGAACTCGGGGGGCCGCCCGACATCCAGCAGGCGGTCCGCTACAACCTCTTCCAGGTCCGCCAGGCCTCGGCGCGCGTCGAGGGTCACGGGATCGGAGCGAAGGGCCTGACCGGCCGCGGCTACGAGGGGCAGTACTTCTGGGACACCGAGATCTACGTCCTGCCGGTCCTGACGTACACCCAGCCGCACGTCGCGCGGCGCCTGCTGCACTTCCGCTACGAGATGCTCGACGCCGCGCGCCGCCGGGCGCAGCAGCTCGGCCACCGCGGCGCGCTGTTTCCGTGGCGCACGATCAGCGGCGAGGAGGCATCGGCGTACTACGCCGCCGGCACCGCGCAGTACCACATCAACGCGGCGATCTCCTACGCCGTGCGGCAGTTCGTGCGCGTCACCGGCGACGAGGAGTTCCTCGCCCGTGAGGGCGTCGAGATTCTCGTCGAGACGGCGCGCTTCTGGGCCGACCTGGGCTTCTTCTCGGTCCGGCGCGACGGGCAGTTCTGCATCCAGGGCGTGACCGGGCCCGACGAGTACTCGGCCGTCGTCGACAACAACGCGTACACGAACCTCATGGCGCGCGAGAACCTCGCCGCCGCCGCCGAGGGCCTGCAGCTGCTCGAGACGAGCGACCCCGAGGCCTACGCGCGGCTCGTCGCGCGGCTGAAGATCGAGCCGCAGGAGCCGGCCGAGTGGTGCCGCGCGGCCGAGCGGATGTTCATCCCCTACGACGAGCGCGCCGGCGTGCTGCTCCAGGACGAGCACTTCCTCAACCGCAAGCCGTGGGACTTCGAGGCGACGCCCGTCGACCACTACCCGCTGCTGCTGCACTACCACCCGCTGAACATCTACCGTCACCAGGTCATCAAGCAAACCGACGTCGTGCTCGCGACGTTCCTCACCGGCGACCGCTTCTCGCTGGAGGAGAAGCGGCGCGTCTTCGAGTACTACGACCCGCTCACCACGGCCGACTCGTCGCTGTCGTCGTGCGTGCAGTCCGTCATGGCCTCCGAGGTCGGCGACGCGAAGGCGGCCTACGAGTACTTCCTCCTGAGCGCCGCGGTCGACCTCGCGAACCTCGCCGGCAACGTCGGCGACGGCATCCACGTCGCGTCGTGCGGCGGCGTCTGGATGGCGCTCGTCAACGGCTTCGCCGGCCTGCGCGACCTCGACGGCTTCGATCTGCGCTTCGCCCCGCGGCTGCCGGCCGACTGGGACTTCCTGCGCTTCCGCCTGCTCGTGCGCGGGACGCGCCTGGAGGTCGAGATGACGCGCGAGTCCACGACGTACCGGCTGCTGGACGGCGAGCCGCTCGGGCTCATCAGCGACGGTCACCACGTGACGGCGCGGCCCGACGAGCCGGTGACGGTGCCGGCCGCGATGCCGACGCTGGGGGATCTGCCGGCGCAGAGCGCGGTGGTGGGTAGGGCGAGGTCGTCGTCCGCGAGCGCCCGGGCGGCGCGGGCGTAAGCGGCCCGCGCGGCGTCCGTGTCGGATTCTCCCCGGCATGCGGGGAGAACGCGACATGCGTGGCCGATCGCGAGCGCTCGAACCCGGTCCCCGTCCGAGCTGAGCTCAGCCCCCCAAAGGCCGCGCCAGCACGTGCGACGGCCCGGCCTGGCGCACCGGTACGGCGCCGTCCAGCGGCTCGAGCGCGTATCCCGCCGCCTCGAGCAGGTCGGCGACCTCGTCGTTCGTGTCGTGCATCTCGCACACGATGATCGGCCGGTGCTCGGCCAGCAGGCGCCGCGCGCCGCGTAGGACGTCGCCCTCGGCGCCCTCGACGTCGAGCTTCATGACGTCGGGCGGCGGCGCGCCGCCGGCGATCACGTCGTCGAGGCTCACGAGCGGGACCTCTACCTCTTCGATCGTGAGCGGGTGCGGGTCGCGGACGGTCGTCATGTGCGACCAGATCCCGCCCGCCGCGACGCTGCACATGCGCGCGCTGCCCGAGCGCGGTCCGACCGCCTCGGTGCGAACCTCGACCCGGTCGGCGAGATCGCTGCGCAGGGCCGCCTCGCGGGTGAGCTCGGCCGCCGCGGCGATCGGCTCGAAGGCCAGTACGCGCCCGCCGTCGCCGACCATCCGCGCGGCCAGGACCGTGAAGAAGCCGACGTTCGCGCCGATGTCGTAGACGACGCCGCCGGCGGGGACCGTGCGGCGCAGCGCCTCCTGAACGGGCACGTCGAGGTGACCGACGAGGATGAGCCGCGCGTGGGCGTGCGATGGCGGCGTCGCCCGAGCGGGAAACCGCAGTCCGGCGGCGAGCCCGTACAGGACGGCGTTCTCGCCGCGCTGAAACGCGGCGTCCGCTCGGACCCGCCAGCGCTGCGGAAGCATCGCAGCGGCCAGCGCGAACCGCGTGCGGTCGCTGCGCCCGTGCGCGGCCAGCGGATCGTCGCCGGCTGTCGCACCGCCTCGCCGGGCGTCCGTGCGCGACACGATTCTCGCCAGGCGGGTAGCCATGACGCACGATGATCGCAGGGCGTATCACGGGAGGTTCCTGGCGCTCTCACATTCGAGGTAGCCATCCGTCGAGCCTGGAGCAACCGTCATGAGCCGGACGACCGCTGTCACCGATTGGCCGCTGCTGACCAGGGGCAGCCGCGAGCATCCCACGGTCACGTTGCAGTATCTGCTGCGCGCCAACGGCCACAACGTCGCCCTCAACGGCATCTTCGGGATGACCGTAGAGAGGGCCGTACGAGCGTTTCAGAAGCGCAAGCACCTGGCGGTGGACGGCAGCGTCGGGCCGAAGACGTGGGCGGAGCTCATCGTCGTCGTGCAGCGCGCAAACCGCGGCGTCGCGGTCTGCGCGGTGCAGAACGAGTTCAACCTCCGCCAGGTCGCGGGAACGACGGTCGGCCTCGCGGTCGATGGCGTCTTCGGCCCCGAGACCGACAGGGCCGTCCGCGCCTTTCAGGCTGACGCCGGGCTCGTCGTCGACGGCGTCGTCGGATCGAAGACCTGGGCCGCGCTCGCCGACGGCGTGCTGCTCGGGTGAGGGCCAAGCCGTGCTCCATACCTCTGCCGGTCCGTCATCATGTGAACGACAGCGAACGGAGTCTCTCGATAGCCCGCGGGGAGGGCGTGCAAGCGTGATTCAGCACCTTCACGAACAGCGCACCGCGCTGCCCGAACAGGTCGGTGTGCTGCGTGGCGCCGTCGTGCGGTTCGCGCGCGGCCGCGGCGCCTCCAAGCGAGAGTGCGAGCAGATCGCGCTGGCGGTCTCAGAGGCGCTGAGCAACTCGGTGCTGCACGCCTACGTCGGCCAGGAGCGGCCGGGGCCGGTCACGGTCGAGGCGTGGCTGGCGGACGGCGTGCTGAACGTCATCGTCTACGACGAGGGCGGCGGGATGCTGCCGCGCCTCGACAGCCCCGGCCTCGGCATCGGGCTGCCGCTCATCGCGCAGATGACCGATCACCTCGACATCGAGGACCGCGACGGCCACCCCGGCGTCTGCCTGCGGATGACGTTCGCGCTCACCGCCGCCTGAGCTGCGCGCACCGGCTGCGGCTCGCCGCCCCCGCTCCCGGGATCAGCGGGCACCTCGACGCCGCCCGAGCGCAGGCACTTCTCGAGGCGGATCCGGGCGGCGTCGGCATCCGCGCTCGCGCCGGCGGTGGAGTTCGAGCTGTCGCCGCCGCACGCGGCGAGGCCGAGCGCGGCGCCCGCGAGCGCCACTGCGACCGTCCGGCGCAGGCGCGGTGTCATCGGTCTCATGGCGACATGCAGACCGATGAACCGAAGCTGCGCGTGAGGGTCTGCGAAGAATCCGGTGAGAGTGCGCCAGGCCGCGCTCGCGGCTCATCCGATTCTCAGGTGACGGACGTATTTTCACCGCACCTCGCGACTCATGACAGCATCGAGATGACCACGCCCACCGTCACCGAACTTCCGCGCCGGCTCCACGTCGTCTCGCGCGACACGTTCCTCGGCGACGCCGAGCGCACGCCGCCCCGCCGCGGTCATCTCAGGCTCGTGGAGCCTCCGTCACCGGTCGAGGCTCGTCTGGCGCAGGCTCCGTCGCCAGCGCCGCCAGCCGCAGCCTGAACAGCGTGCCGCCGCCGGGCGCCTCCTCGACGGCGATCGTGCCGCCGTGCGTCTCGACGACCTGGCGCACGATCGCCAGGCCGAGGCCGGAGCCCGGGCGCCCACGCGCCGTCGCTCCGCGGTAGAAGCGGTCGAACACATGGGGGCGGTCGGCGGCCGGGATCCCCGGGCCGTGATCGCGGATGGTCAGCTCGCCGCCGCGCAGGGCGACCTCGACCGAGGATCGCGGCGGGCTGTACTTCGCGGCGTTGTCGAGCAGGTTGTCGACGGCGCGCCCGAGCCGGTCGGGCAGGCCCTCCACGACCGTCGGCTCGAGCTCGGCGCGATAGGTGACCGCCGGTCGCCGGCGCCGCGAACGCGCGAGCGCCTCGGTCACGACCGCGTCGAGCTGCACCTCCTCGACGCCGGACAGCGGCTCGTCTCCGCGCGCCAGCTCGATGACGTCGGTGATGAGCGCGCTGAGCTCCTCCGTCTCCGCGCGCACGTCCTCGAGCAGCCGGCGGCGGTCCGCGTCGGGCAGCCTCCCGCCGGCGAGCAGGACCTCGATGTTCGTGCGCAGCGACGTCACCGGCGTGCGCAGCTCGTGCGACGCGTCGGCGACGAGCTGGCGCTGCGCCGAGACCGAGTCGTCGAGGGCGCGGCGCGAGCCCTCGAGCGTGTCGAGCATCGTGTTGAAGCGCGCCGCCATCCGGCCGACCTCGTCGTCGCCGGGCACCTCAATGCGCCGCGCGAGGTCCTCGGTCTGCGTGATGTGCTCCGCCGCCGCCGTCAGGTCGCTCACCGGCTTGATCGCGCGGCGGCTGAAGAGCCGCCCGAGCAGCGCGGCCAGCATCGTCCCGCCGGCACAGAGAAGGATGAGCACGACCCGCAGCCGGCTGAGCGTCGCGTCGACGTTGCTCAGGCTGCGCACGACCTGGATCGCGCCACCGTCGGGCAGCCTGACCGTGAGCACGCGCACGTGCACGCCGTCGATCTCGCTGTCGCGCAGCAGCGCGCGCTGGGCCTCGCCGGCCGCCACCGCGCGATCGCGGCGGTCGACGGGCACCTGCAGATCGTTCTCCGGCGGCCGCAGGACGTCGCCCGTCGGGCTCAGGAGCTGGACCGGGCCCGCCGGCTCCCCCTCGCGCAGCGGCGGCGCGGGGACGCGCAGGGCCGGTCCCGCGCCGAAGCGCTCCCCGACGGCGAGCACCCGCGCGTACTGGGCCTGGAGCGCGTCGTCGACCTGACCGCGCAGCTCGCTGCGCAGCGCGACGTAGGCGACGATCGAGACGAGCACGACCGTGACGCCGACGACCCCGGCCGAGAGCAGCGTCAGGCGGCGGCGCAGCGGCATCTACTACGGCTCGCGCAGGACGTATCCGACGCCGCGCACGGTGTGCAGCAGCCGGCGCTCGCCGCCGGCCTCCGTCTTGCGGCGCAGGTAGCCGATGTAGACGCCGAGCGCGTTGGAGGTCGCGCCGAAGTCATAGCCCCACACGCGCTCGAAGAGCGTCGAGCGGGTCAGGACCTGGCGCGGGTGCTCGAGGAACAGCTCGAGCAGCGTGAACTCCGTGCGCGACAGCTCGATGCGGCGCGGGCCGCGGTACACCTCGTGTGCCGAGCGGTCGAGGACGAGGTCGCCGAACGCGAGCGTCGGGCCGCCGGCGTCCACGCGCCGCAGCAGCGCCCGCAGGCGCGCCTGCAGCTCGCGCAGCGCGAACGGCTTGACGAGGTAGTCGTCGGCGCCCGCGTCGAGGCCGTCGACGCGGTCGTCGATCGCGTCGCGCGCGGTCAGCATGAGCACCGGCGTGCGGTCCCCCGCCGCGCGCAGCCGTCGGCAGACCTCGAGGCCGTCCACTCGCGGCATCGCGACATCGAGGACGATCGCGTCGACGGCGCCCGCGGCGAGCGTGTCGAGCGCCTGCTGGCCGTCCTCGGCGAGCCGCACGTCGTGGCGCTCCAGCGCGAGCGCGCGCTCGAGCGCTGATCGCACGCCCGGCTCGTCGTCGACCACGAGGACCTTCATCACCGCAGACAGCGTAGGCCGCGGATCTAAGGGATGTCGAAGGGCGGCGCAGGCGGGTCGCGGCCGGGCTGCTCCGAACGGCCGCGCGGTCTCTCCGAGCAGCAGCGATGAGGAAGCCGGTCGGGCCGGCGCGGGCGGGTCGCGAGACCGGCCGGCGGCCCCGCCGCGCGGTGCATTCGTAACACCTCTTCGCGCCGCGCCGGCGTGATGTGTCACAACTGCCGCGCGTGCGAGTGCCTGTGACACATCTCGCAGCGCGCCGCTCGGGGTGAGCGCTCGAGCCGCCGGTGCGCGCGGGTGGTGTGCCTCTACGCGGCCCAGCGGAAGCCGGTCGCCGCGGGCCGCGGTGCCAGCGGGCTGGCCGGCAGGCGGTCCGCCGGGTCGTCCTCGTTGTAGGCGCTCGGTGCCACGTCGTTGGGGGCGTCGGCGTGGAACAGCGCGGCGAGCAGCTCGATCTGCCCGCGGCCCACGCCGAGCTCGCCCATGCCGCCGCCGTACATCGGCCGCGACTCCCGTGCGCAGCGCGCGTAGACCTCGAACAGCGCGCGCAGGCTGCCGATGCGCGACGGCTTGACGTTCACCACGCGCGCGGGCAGCGGCGTCGCGCCGATGTCCTCGGCGCTGCGGATCGGCGCGTCATAGGAGACGCGCTCGAGCTTATCGCCGAGTCGCTGCGCGATCTCGGGCAGGTCGTGCGGGTCCTCCAGGTAGGCGTCCGGGAACGCGTCCAACACGTGGTCGTACAGCGCGTTCAGCGCCGCGGGCTCCTCGACCTCCAGGCCGTACTGGCCCTTGAAGTCGATCGTGTCGACGACGCCGGTCGCCGCGACCTCGCTGACGAGCGCCGGCGCCCAGGTCGCCTCCGCGTCGAGCTTGAAGCGCACCCCCGGAGAGCGGGCGAGCCGCCGCCGGAGCGGCTCGATCGACGGCTCCTTTCCGAGGCCGAGCGAGTTGACGAAGCGCACCGGCTGCGGCTCCAGCCCGAGCACGTCGTGCAGCGAGCGGCCGGCCTGGCGCAGCGCGAGGTCGAGCGCCGCCGACTCGAACGCCCACGCCCGGCAGCGCAGCAGGACGTCCCACTGCGGCGGCTGCGGCCACAGCTCAAGCGTGGCGAGGTGCTCGCACAAGCCCCCCAGCGTCCACTCGCCCTCGAGCCGCAGCGAGGGCCGCGTCTCGTGCAGCGCCGTGCCGTCCTCGCGGAACACCGAGACGTCCTCGCCGAGCCCGTCCGCGCCGGCGCCGACGAGCCGCACGTGCGTCGTGATGCGCTCGGACTCGTATGCCAGGACGGCGTGCAGGCGGTCGTACTCGCACGCCTCGACGACGAGCGGCAGCTCCGCGAGCCGCGGCCACCGCGACGCGTCGTTGATCGTCTGACTCGCGAGGTTCACCGCCGCCAGTGTCTCATCCAGATCGACAGCAGGGATCACCGCGGATGCGGCGGCAGGTACTCGCGAAAGCGGATTCTGGCGATCGTGGCGCAAACGGGGGCGCATGCAGCCCCGAGTTCGCCACGACCGCGCCCGCACCGTCGAGATCGCTGAAACCCGCGATTCGCGCGCCGCCTCGCGCACCCGCCGCGCGGCCCCTCCCCGCACTCGCTACCGCAGCTGCGCCGGGCCGACCGTCTGGACCATCGTGCGCGAGCAGCGGTCGCCGCCGGGCAGGCCCGGACGCATCCGGTACAGGACGAAGGCGTCGAGCGTCATGACCGGTGGCCCGGTGGCATCGAACGGCTTGCGCAGGTCGCGGGCGACGAGCACGTAGTCCGCCGCGCGCGAGATCGCGACGTGCGGATAGGCCGTGCCGAGGATCGGCCGCTGCGAGCACAGCGGCTGCCCCGAGAGCATGTGCCCGACCCACTGCATGCGCCCGTCGGGCTGCATGTCGAGCCGGACCGACGCGCTCGGCGGCAGCCGCGCGTCGACCTGCTTGAGCTCGAGGAGGTCGCGCGAGACCTGGTCGAAGGTGTCCGCGATCTCCTGCTGCGCGGCGTCGCGCCCCGCGGCGAGGAGGAACAGGAGCGCGACGATCGTCATCCACCGCGCGCGCATGCGGGCGAGCCCGACGACGGCGACGGCGACGACGACCGGGGCGATGAACGCCAGCGCCTTGTAATGGAAGTACCAGCCGTAGTCGCGCGGGCGGAAGTACAGCGCCGCCACGACGCCGAAGATCATGACCGCCCCGAGGCCCCAGCTGATGTCGCGCGGCGCACGCCGCAGCGCCAGGACGACGCCGAAGATGATGAGCGGCATCGCGATCACGCCGGTCTCCACGTCCTGGATGCCGAAGAACCAGCGCTCGGCGTAGAAGCCCAGCAGGTCGCCGCCCCAGGTGTCCAGCGTGTAGCCGGGCGTCAGCACGCGCGCCGCGCCGCCGAACTTCTCGAGGATCCCGCGCACGAGCGGGATCGCGAGGATCATGAGCGGAACGATCCAGATGAGCTGGCGGCGGCTGCGCAGCCGCGGGCGGCGCCACAGCGGCAGGCCGCGGCGGCGGCGATCGAAGCCGTAGAAGATGACCGCGGCCGCCAGCGGGATCGGCAGCGCGAGCGGGTACGCGGCGCCGAGCACGGCAATGAAGACCGCGAACAGCGCGAGCCCCCCAGGCGTTCTTCGCCGCACGACGTGACGCGCCAGCACGATCGCGAACGGCATCGCGAAGAAGCCCCAGATCTGGTTGAAGTACGGGTGCATCGTCGTGTGCAGCTCGATCCGGTTCAGGCCGATGAGGCCCATCACGACGGCGGCGCTCCACAGTCCGGCGCCGAGCAGGTCGCGGGCGAGCAGCCAGAAGCCGAGCGCCGCGAGCGCGAGCAGCGTCGCCGCGAGCGGCGCGATGACCGCGTAGGGCTCCATTCCCGCCAGGCGGGCGACCGCGCCGTACGTGTAGTAGATCGGCGGCTTGGAGCGCCAGTGCAGCGGGATCTGGTCGACGGGCTCCTCGGGCGCCACGGCGTTGGGGTGATGGCTCTGGAGCAGCTGCGCGCTGCCGACCGCGAGATGCGCGTCCGACCCGTTGCCGATGACCGTCGGGATCCCGCTGCGGAACATCGGCAGCAGCGCGATCGCGCCGATCAGCACCGCGAGGCACAGCGGCACCGCGAGCATGCGCCACGACGTCGCCGCTGCGCCCTCTTCGGCTGAGGCCCGTTCGCGCCGCCACGCGTAGATCGACAGCGCGACGTTGCCGGCGAGCACGGCGGCGAGCGCGACGTCGAAGGGCACGTACAGGTAGCCCAGCGCGCCGAGCTCCAGGCACGTCGCGGCGGCGCCGGCCGGCAGGACCCAGAGGAGCTCGTGGCGGCGCAGGCGCGCCGGGAGCCACAGCGCGACGGGCCCGTATCCGACGACTCCGAACAGGACGACGCAGACGACGACGACGTGCAGCGCCTCGGCGACGCCGCCGCGGCCGACGACGCCGGCGTTGTCGGCGAGCCCGAGCGC
>JBOGYT010000219.1:0-4867 GCA_050696955.1 Solirubrobacteraceae bacterium
CAGCAAGCGCGCCTCGCGCAGGACGTCGTGAGCCGTCGGCGGCAGCGGTCCGCGCGGCGGCCGGCGCAGGACGAGCGCGGCGTCGCCGCGCCGGACGAGGTACGTGACGTTCGAGTGGCCCTCGCCGAGCGGTTGCGCCTCGACATCCCCCGCTCCGAGGCCGTGCTCGTCGAGGAAGCGCCGCAGCGGCTCGAGGACGAGCAGCGGCTCGCGCGCGTTGGCCGCGCCGTCGGCATGGGTCGCGACGATGTCGTCGGGCGCCGCGGTCACGCGGCGGCACGTTAGTGCCCCGAGGCGCAACCTTGTCTCGCTAGGTTGGTTGCAATGCGCGTGACCCGCATCTCGCTGCTGGCTGCCCTGCTGTGCCTCGCGCTCGCCGCCTCGGCCAGCGCTTCGGCGACGCAGTCGCTGACGTTCGAGGCCCCCCGCGATCTGGAGGATCCGGCCAAGCGCGCCGCGGCGTTCGAGGAGCTCGAGTCGCTCGGCGTGCACTCGCTGCGCGTCATCGTCCAGTGGTCGCGCGTGGCGCCCGCCCCGAACGCGGCGCAGAAGCCGGCGTTCGACGCGACGAACCCGGCCGCCTACAACTGGCGCCAGTACGACCCCGTGCTCGCCGAGGCGAAGGCCCGCGGCTGGCCGGTGCTGGTCACGATCTCCAGCCCGGTGCCGACGTGGGCGACGAAGTACAAGCTCGACAACCTCACGCGCCCGGACCCGATCGCCTTCGGCGACTTCGTGACCGCCGTCGGCCGCAGGTACGGCGCGCAGGTGAACCTGTGGTCGATCTGGAACGAGCCCAACCAGCCGCAGTTCCTGCGCCCGCAGTACGCCAACGGCGGCAAGCCGCAGTCGCCGGCGATGTACCGCAAGCTCTTTCAGGCCGCGACGCGCGGTCTCGAGCGCGCCGGCCAGGGCGACGACATGGTCCTCATCGCCGAGACCTCGCCCCGCGGCCACTCGCGCGTCGTGCACCCGCTGAGGTTCCTGCGCGGCATGCTGTGCCTCAACGGCACGTACAAGAAGCGCAGCTCGTGCGGGATGCTCGAGGCCGACGGCTACGCCCATCACGCCTACACGACGCGCCAGGGGCCGTTCTTCGTGCCGCCGCGGCGCAACGACGTGACGATCGGTGTCCTGTCGCGGCTGACGAGGGCCATCAACCGCGCGGCGAAGGCCAAGGCGCTGCCGGGCCGCCTGCCGATCTACCTCACCGAGTTCGGCATCCAGTCGGTGCCCGACGACCAGCAGGGCGTGTCCCTGTCAAACCAGGTCAAGTACCGCGCGATCGCCGAGCGGATCGCCTACGAGAACCCGCGCGTCGCCGCCTTCTCGCAGTATCTGCTGACCGACAGCGATCCGACCGGGCCCAAGGAGTACGGCGGCTTCGAGTCCGGCCTGCGCTTTTCCGGCGGCAAGCCCAAGCCGTCGCTGCGCGCGTTCCCGCTGCCGCTCGCGGTCCAGCGCGTGGGCCGCTCGCGCGTGTCCATCTGGGGCCTCGTGCGGCCTGCGGGCGGCGTCACGAAGGCGACGGTGACCTACAGGGACCGCGGCTCGTCGACGTACAAGAAGCTGCGCGAGGTCACGACCGACAGCCGCGGCTACTTCCGCTTCAGCTCGACGTACCGCTCCGGCCGGCGCTGGAACGTCGCGTGGGAGGGCCGCACGAGCCACCCGGTGACCGCATACAGAAAGCGCTGAGGTCTAGGCAGGCTCCTTCGCGCCGGCGAGCTCTGACGTGAAGTCCTCCGAGCTCATCGGCTGGGAGAACATCGGATAGTCGAACTTGATCGCGTTGTCGTGCTCCTCGGCGGAGGTCGCGGCGACGCAGTCCGACAGCGTGATGACGTTGTAGCCCTTCTCGTAGCCGGTCCGCATCGTCGACTCGACGCAGCAGTTCGTCAAAAAGCCGCCGAGCGCGATCGTCTCGATCCCGCGCGCGCGCAGGATGAAGTCGAGGTTCGTCGTGGCGAACGTGTCGAGGCCGCGCTTGCCCTCGACGACGATGTCGCCCTCCTGTGGTGCGAGCTCGTCGATGATGTCGGCGCCCCACGAGCCCTTCACGAACGCCGTCGAGTCGACGACGCCCTTGAGGATGCCGTAGGGGCGGTCGGCGAGCTCGCCGAAGCCCGCCGCGAACGTGATCGGGGCATGCACGATCGTGGCGCCGGCGGCGCGCGCGGCGTCGACGAGACGGCGCGTGTTGTCGAGCATTCCCGTGCTGTCCATGACGGACTCGACGGCGCCGTGCAGCGCGCCTCCGTCGGACGTGAAGTCGTTCTGGTACTCGATGAGCACCACCGCGGTCTTGGTGGGATCGATGGGCACGCGGGCTCCTCTCCTCGGGACTTCGATGGTAGTCAGCTCGGAGTGCCGGCTCCAGCGAAGTCCTCGGCCAGCAGCTCGTATGAGCGCAGCCGCGCCTCATGCTCGTGGGTGACCGCGACCACGAGCAGCTCTTCGGCGCCATAGTCGTCGGCGAGCCGCTCGAGACTCGCGCGAACGGTGGTCGCAGAGCCGCACACCATCCGCTTGTGGCGCGTGAGCTGCGACCCGCCGCCGCGCGTGCGCCGCTCGACGAAGCGCGATGCGAAGTCGGCCTCGTCGTCGCTGTCGGCGCACAGCGCCCACACGGCGACCGCCACGCGCGGCGCGGGCAGTCGCTGCGAGGCGACGAAGCGCTCGCGGTAGAGGTTCACGACGTCGACGCCCCCGCCGGGGTTGATGAAGTCCCCGAACGCATACGGGAGCCCCAGCTGCGCCGCCCAGACCGCGCTTTGCGCCGAGGAGCCCAGCAGCCACGGCTCGGGGGCGTCCGGTCGCCCCGGAAGCACGGGCACAAGCGGCGCGAAGAGGTGGTCGGCCGGCAAGCCACCGTCGATGTAGGCCAGCAGCTCCGTGAGCTGCTCGGGAAAATCGTCGGGCGCCGGATGGTTGCGGTCGCGCTGCAGCGCGAACGCGGTGACGGGATCATCGGTCCCGTCGGTGCGGCCGAGGCCGAGATCGATGCGGCCGGGAAACAGGCCGCTCAGCATGCTGAATGTCTCCGCCACCTTGTACGGGCTGTAGTGCGGCAGCATGACCCCGCCGCTGCCGACCCGCAGATGCGACGTCGTCGCCGCGATCGGGCCGATCAGCGCCTCGGGACTCGTGCCGGCGAGCATCGGCCCGCCGTGATGTTCGGCCACCCAGTAGCGGTGATAGCCGCGCTCGTCGGCCAGCCGGGCGAGCTCGAGCGTGTTGCGCAACGCCCGCGACCCGGTGGAGCCCTCGGCGATCGGAGACTGATCCAGCACGCTGAGACGCAACCCTGGCGACATCGGCGCATGATCGCAAGCAGCGCGGGCCCTCTCAGTGGCCCGCGCTCCGCGCGGGTTACGACTTGATGCTCATGAGCTCCTGGAGGTGACGCTTGATCTCCTCCACATGAAGCTCGGCCTGCCGCTTGTCGTGCTCGAGCTGCTCGCGCGAACGCGGCTCGACGTCGTCGCCGGCCGGGCCGCAGCAGCCGCACGTGCACGGAGAAGCCATCGTTTCAGAAGCCATTGCTTCCTCCTTTGATCTGTAGGGGTGGGGCATCGTTGAGGCACGTGCAGAACGCCCCGTGCCCGGCGCAGCCACAGCCGCTTCGCGTGCCGGTCCGGTAGTCGACGAGACGCTTGCGAAAGGAGCGCAGCTCCGCGACCTTCGCGTCGATCTCGGCGACCTTCTTGTCGAGCAGACGCTCGACCTCCGGGACGACCTCGCGACAGCCCGAGCGTTCGGCAGCCGCGATCAGCCCACGGATGTCCGCGAGCGAGAACCCGAGCGCCTTCGCCTGGCGCACGAACTGCAGCTTCTCCTCGTCCTCACGCCGGTACAGGCGATAGCCCGCAGGACTTCGCTGCCCGGGTTGGACGAGCCCGATCTGGTCGTAGTAGCGAACCGTACGGCTCGAGAGACCGACGCGGTCCGCCACCTGCTGAACTGTATGTGCCACACACATACTGTAGGCCTGTCACCGCGGTGACAGGTCAAGGGCCGATCGATATTCGCCCTAGGCAGGGCGCCGCGCGATGAGCATGAACGTGTGCCCGAGGGCGCGCATGACCGGCGCCGACCCAAAGCGATCGAGCGCGCCGACGGCGCGCTGCGCGCGCACGGGAAGCCGCCTCCACGAGTAGCTCACCGCGTGCAGCTCGGGCTCCAGGCCGACGGCGCGCACCTCGTCGGACAGGCGCCGCGGTGACAGCGGGATGTCGTCCGGCGTGCCGTGGACCTGGATGCCGAGGCCGGCGCGGTTGGCGACCGCCAGCGCGACGCCGATCGGGTGAAAGAGGTTCGGCTCGATCGCGACGAGCGCGCCCCCGGGGCGCAGCAGCCGGCGCGCTTCGGCGATGCACGGCGCGAGCGGGCCCGTGTAGGCGACGTGGTGCAGGACGAGCCGGTGCAGCACGACGTCGAAGGACCCGTCGGGGAGGTCGTCGAGCCGGCCCGCGGCACCGGTGATGCCCTCGTCCGCCTGTCCCTGCTCGACGGCGAAGCGCGGGCGCTGCGGATCGATGTCGGCCGCCACGAGGCGCCACCGCGGCGCGGGCAGCAGGTGGCGCCCGGGATGCCAGCCACAGCCAACCGAGAGCGCGTCGCCGCCGTCGATGCCGAGGTGGCGGTCAAGCAGCTCGCGCTCGCGCCGCTTGCCGCGCTCGTACTGCTCGGCGAGCGTCGCCGGGTCGCTGAGCCGGTCGAGCAGGTTGCGTTCGGTATATGTCTCGGACATGCCGGCCGGCTGCCGCAGGGACGCGGGGCTTCACTAGGCTAGCGTCACGGCCATGGGGTCCGAGGACGTCTACGCGACCGCGAAGCCCGGGCTGCGCGCGCGGGTGGCCTCCGC
>JBOGYT010000220.1:0-8962 GCA_050696955.1 Solirubrobacteraceae bacterium
CCACGACACCGGCGTCGCCGAGGTGCTCCCAGACGGCATCGCCGTAGACGATCACGTCGCGCGAGAGCCGGATCAGGTGGCTGAGCGGCAGGATCTCGCCGACGAGCCGTAGCACGTCCGGGAACGCGTTCTCGGAGAAAAAGGCGCCGGAGATGAAGGCGACGGGCAGGTAGAGCGCGTTGACGACCGCAGACGAGCCCTCGTCGCTCCGGATCAGGGCGGTCAGGCCGATCCCTAGTGCAGAGAACGCGCCGGCGCCGAGCAGCAGCACGAGGAGGAGCGAGATGAGCGAGCCGGGCAACGGCACGTCGAACGCGATCCGTCCGAGCGCGATCAGGATCGCGGCTTCGAGCAGGAAGATGCCGACGATCGAGACGAGCACGGCGGCGATGAACGTGCCGGCCGGAAGCGGCGTGGTGCGGAGGCGCTTGAGCACGCCCGACTCCCGCCGGAAGACGAGGACGAGCGCCAGCCCGGCGAACGTCGTCGCCGCGGCTCCGTAGCCGATCATCCCTCCGAGCAGGAACTGGTAGCCGCTGACGCCCTCGATCTCGTCGTCGCCGTAGGCGGACGCAAGCATCAAGTAGAAGACGATCGGGAGCAGGAACGTGAAGAAGGCCAGCTCACGGCTCCGCCAGAAGAGCCGCTGCTCGGCGCGCAGCTGATGGAGCAGGAGCCTCATTCGGCTTCCTCCTCGGTCAGTGCGAGGTATACGTCCTCCAGTGTCGGGCGATGCACCTCGAGGCCTTCGAGGTCGTGCCCGTTCTGGAGGGCGCGCCCGGTCAGGTCGTAGAGGACGCGTGTCGGCTCCTCCGTCTGAATGACGACCTCCTCGCCGTCTCGCCGGAAGCGGATCACCGTCGAAGGCGCGCGGGCGATCAGCTCGGCCGGCGTCCCGGACGCGACGATCTCGCCGCGGCGCATCACCGCGACCCGGTCGGCGAGCCGGTGCGCTTCCTCGATGTAGTGCGTCGTCAGGAGGATCGTCTTGCCGAGAGAGCGAAGCGACCGGATCGTCTCCCAGGCCGTTCGCCGCGCGCCCGGGTCGAAGCCGGTTGTCGGCTCGTCGAGGAAGATGAGCTCGGGATCGCCGACGAGCGCGAGCGCGAAGTCCAGCCGCCGCGCCTGGCCGCCCGAGAGCTTGCGCGCGCGCACGTCCTGGCACTCGCGCAGCCCGGCGAGGTCGAGCACCTCGTCGATGTCGCGCGGCGCCGGGTAGAAGCCCGCCCAGTGCGACACGAGCTCGCGCGCGGTCAGGTGGCGGTACGTGCCGCTGCTCTGCAGCACGATGCCGACGCGCTCGCGCAATGCCCGCGGCCGGCTGCTCGGGTCGTAGCCGAGCACCGACACGATCCCGCGCGTGCGCTCGCGGTAGCCCTCGAGCACCTCGACCGTCGTCGTCTTGCCGGCGCCGTTGGGACCGAGCAGGCCGAAGACCTCTCCGCGCGCGACCTCGAAGTCGATGCCCGCGACGGCGTGCACGTCGCCGTAGGACTTGTGCAGATCGCGCACGAGGATGGCGGGGGCGGACGTGGTCATCGAGGGTCTCGTGGGTCGCTTCGGTCGTGGGCCGGCCCGGGATCATGACAAGATCGCCCGCGCGTCCACGTGGCCCGCTGTGCCTGCATCGACGTCGGATCGAACACCACGAGGCTGCTCGTGGCCGAAGACGAGGACGGGCGCCCGCGGGAGCTGCTGGCCGAGCGGGCGTTCACCAGGCTAGCCGCGGCGCACGCCGCCGACGGGGCGATCGTGCCCGCGAAGATCGCGGAGGTGGCGCAGATCGTGGCGCGCCAGGTGCGCGTCGCGGGCGAGCTCGACGTCGACTGCGTCCGGGTCGTGGCCACGTCCGCGGTCCGCGCCGCGCCGAACGCCGGCGCGCTGGCGAGCGCGATCGAGGCCGCCACCGGCCTGCCGGTCGAGGTGCTCACGGGGGAGCAGGAGGCGCGGCTGTCGTTCGCCGGGGCGATCGGGATGCTTCCCGATCCGCCTCCCGGGGCGCTGGGGGTCGTCGACGTCGGGGGAGGATCCACCGAGCTCGTCGTCGGCACGGCGGCCGAGGGCGCGACGTGGTTCGTGTCGCTGCCGGTCGGCTCGAGCGTCGTCACCGAGAGCGACCTGCCGCACGACCCGCCGTCCGTCGACGAGCTCACGCGGCTGCGCAGCCGGCTCGGCGCGATCTTCGCGGAGATCGACGCGCCGCGCCCGGCGGCCGCGTACGCGGTGGGTGGCAGCGCGACGTCCCTGCAGCAGCTCATCGGCTCCGTGCTCGCCGCGGACTCCCTCGCGCGCGGCCTGCAGGCGCTCGTCACGCACCCGGCCGACGAGGTCGCGCAGCGGCTGGGCCTGCACGCCGCCCGCGTCCGGCTGCTGCCGGCCGGCATCTTGCTGCTCGACGCGGCGGCGCGTACGCTGCAGGCGCCCTTGCAGATGGGCAGTGGCGGCTTGCGAGAAGGCGTCGTGCTCGAGGAACTGCGACGCCGCGCCGCACGCTGATCTTCACGCGAACGTCACCCGGCCTGTCAGCGGGCGTACTCTGATGGCTATGGGTTGCACCGCTTCATGACGACATCTGAGACCGAAACACCCGTTCAGGAGTCGATCCGCGCGGTCGATCTGGCGCCCGAACCGGCCGAGCCACCGGATCACGATCTCCACGACCCGTCGCTGTACATCGGGCGCGAGCTGTCCTGGCTGGACTTCAACGACCGCGTGCTGCAGCTCGTCGAGGAGGACGAGATGGCGCTCATGGAGCGCGTCAAGCTCGCGGCGATCTGGGGCTCGAACCTCGACGAGTTCTTCCAGATCAGGGTCGCCGGCGTGCACGATCAGATCGACGCGGGGCTTACCGACTCGGGACCCGATGGGCTGACGCCGTCGCAGACCATCGACGCGATCCGGGCGCGCGTCCTCGCCCAGCAGGAGCGGCTCGAGCGCTCGGTGCTCGACGACCTGTTCCCGCGGCTCGCCGAGAACGGCATCCGGATCGTCGGGATGGACGACATCAAGGAGGCCGACCGGCGCGCGCTCGCCGAGCGCTTCACGCGCCAGATCTTCCCGGTGCTGACCCCGCTCGCGGTCGGGATGGGGCGGCCGTTTCCGTACATCTCGAGCCTGTCGCTGTCGCTCGCGGTCGTCGTGCGCGACCCGACGAACGGGCAGCAGACGTTCGCGCGCGTGAAGGTGCCCAAGGAGATGCTCCCGCGCTTCGTCGCGCTCGACGCCGACCCGCTGACCTTCGTCCCGCTCGAGGACGTCATCGCGGCGAATCTCGAAGCGCTGTTCCCCGGCATGGACATCATCAGCCACGGCTTCTTCCGCGTCACCCGCGACGCCGACTTCGAGGTCTCAGACGAGGCCGACGACCTGCTGCAGGCGGTCGAGGCCGAGCTGCGCCGGCGGCGCTTCGGCGAGGCCGTGCGGCTCGAGGTCGGCCTCGGCATGGACACGACCGTGCGCGAGGACCTGCGCGAGGCGCTCGACCTCGAGCAGCGCCAGATCTACGAGGTCGACGGGTTGCTCGACACCGGCGACCTGTGGCAGATCTACAAGATCCCGGGCTTCGGCGAGCTGCGCGATCCGCCGTGGACGCCGGTCACGCAGCCGCGCCTTCAGGGCGAGGACGGCAAGCCCGCGAACGTCATGACCGAGATGCGCCGCGGCGACATCCTCGTGCACCACCCGTACGACTCGTTCAACACGTCGGTCGAGCGCTTCGTCGAGCAGGCCGTGTCGGATCCCGACGTGCTCGCGATCAAGCAGACCGTGTACCGGACCTCCGACGACTCACCGCTCGTCCCCGCGCTCATCCGTGCATCGGAGCGCGGCAAGCAGGCGGTCTGCATGGTCGAGCTCAAGGCGCGCTTCGACGAGCGCGCGAACATCACGTGGGCGCGCGCGCTCGAGGAGGCCGGCGTTCACGTCGTCTACGGCTACCCGGGACTGAAGACCCACGCGAAGTGCATCCTCGTGGTCCGGCGCGAGGGCGACGGCGTGCGCAACTACGTCCACATCGGCACCGGCAACTACCACCCGACGACGGCCCGCCTCTACACCGACTTCGGTTTGTTCACCGTCGACGAGGAGATCGGGGCGGACGTCGCGGACATGTTCAACTTCCTCACGGGCATGGCGCGGCCGACGGACAACCGCAAGGTGCTCATCGCGCCCAACGGCATCCGCGAGGGGATCCTCGATCAGATCAACGAGACGGTCGCCGCACACGAGCGCGGCGAGCACGCGCGGATCGCGCTGAAGATGAACTCGCTCGTGGACCGGCGCTGCATCCGCGCGCTGTACCGCGCGTCGCAGGCGGGCGTTGCGGTCGAGCTCAACGTGCGCGGCATCTGCTGCCTGCGCCCCGGGGTCCAGGGCATCTCGGAGAACATCTCGGTCGTCAGCGTCCTCGGGCGATTCCTCGAGCATTCGCGCGTCTACGCCTTCGAGCGCGGCGACGACACGTGCGTGATCATCGGCTCGGCGGATCTCATGCCGCGCAACCTCGACACGCGCGTCGAGCTGCTGACGCCGGTCGAGGACGAGACGGCGCGCGAGGATCTGCTCGACACGCTCGAGCGCTCGCTGGCCACCGACGTGGGCGCCTGGGAGCTCCAGTCCGACGGAACGTGGCGCAAGCGCGAGCCGGGCGATCCGCCGCGCTCGGTCCAGCGCGAGCTCATGCTCAGCCACGCCGCGCGGGCCAGCGAGGCCTCGCAGGGCACCGGCGAGTGACGGACGAGCGCGAGGTACCGGCGGCGCCGGGCGATGCCCGCGTGCACGCACCGGCGCGTGGCAACCGGCGCCTGCAGCAGCTGCTCGACGCCGTCGACGCCGACCTGCAGGTCAAGGCGTGGTGGCACACCGCCGGGGTCAACGCCGAGCGGCTGCACATGTCCGACCACTCGTGGGTGCACATCCAGATCGTGCTGAACATGGCGCTCAAGCTCTCGCGGCTGCTGTTTCGCCGCGGCGTGACGCCCAACGTCGTCAGCGATCACGGGCTGAGCGTCCACGATGCGGAGGTCGTGATCGCCGGCGCGGCCTTGCTGCACTGCGTCGGCATGTCGATTCACCGCATCGACCACGAGGCCTACTCGCTGTTTCTCACCGCCGACAAGCTGCCAGCTCTGCTGCACGACATCTACGACGAGCCGACGCGCTCGATCGTCGTCGCCGAGACGATGCACGCCATCATCTCGCACCGGTCCAAGGGCGCGCCGTTCACCGTCGAGGGCGCGATCCTGCGCGTCGCGGACGCGCTCGACATGGCCCGCGGGCGCTCGCGCGTGCCCTTCGAGGCCGGTCACACGAACATCCACTCGCTGTCGGCCTACGCGATCGAGGAGGTCTCGATCGGCGCGGGCGACGACAAGGCGGTACGGGTCGAGATCGAGATGTCCAACTCGGCGGGGATCTTCCAGGTCGACGAGGGCCTCGGGACGAAGCTGCGCGGGACGCCGCTCGAGCAGCACATCGAGGTCGTCGCGCGGATCGACGCCGAGCACGAGCAGCGGCTCGTCCCTATCTTCCGCTTGTGAACGTCCGCGCGCCAAGCGCGTGATCTGTCTTGGCGTCCGTCGCGCTTAGCTGGCAATGACTTCGATTCCGGGAGGCCCAATGACCGACTCGGCAGTGCGCGAGCTCGCGGACGACCCGTCCTCGCGCAAGCGCTTTTTCAAGATGATGGGCGGCGCCGGCGCGGTGAGCGCCTTCGGCGTCCTGCTCGCCGCTTGCGGCGACGACGACAAGAAGAAGTCGAGCTCCGGCTCGACGTCTTCGTCCACGAGCGCGGAGGACAACAAGAGCGATCTCGAGATCGTCAACTACGCGCTGACGCTCGAGTACCTCGAGGCGGAGTTCTACAAGCAGGTCATCGCCAGCGGCCAGATCAAGGACAGGGCCGTCATCGAGATCGCCAAGAAGTTCGGGCAGTCCGAGCAGGAGCACGTCGACGCGCTCAAGGCGACCGCGACGAAGCTCGGCGGCAAGCCCGTCGCGAAGCCGAAGACGGCCTTCGAGTCGGTCATCAAGAAGGGCCCGAAGACGATCCTCGAGACCGCGGCGACCGTGGAGAACCTCGGCGCCGCCGCGTACCTCGGCCAGGCCGGCAACATCCGCAACAAGGAAGTGCTGGCCGCCGCGCTTGCCATCCACTCCGTGGAGGCTCGTCACGCCGCGGCGCTGAACCAGCTCATCGGCCGCGGATTCGGCGGCAAGGGCGGCCTCGAGGGCTCGATTCCCGACGGCGCGTTCGGCAAGCCGATGGACAAGGCAGCGGTCCTCGCGGCCGCGCAGCCCTTCATCGCCAGCTAACCCACCACGACGACGAAAGCGAGATCGATCATGGCTTCATCGCGACTGGTGGCTCCCGAGCTGACCACCATCAAGGTCCAAGGGCTCACGCGCGAGGCGTTCCTCGTGCGCGCGACCCTGGCGGCCGGCGCCACCTACGGCGCCATGTCGGCGACGCCCTTCATCACGAAGGCGCTCGCGCAGGATGGCGGCGGCGACGTCGACATCCTCAACTATGCACTCACGCTCGAGTACATCGAGGCGGAGTTCTACAAGCAGGGCCTGCGCCAGGTGAACGGGCTGAGCGGCGCCGAGAAGCGCCTCGCCAAGGAGATCCGCGACAACGAGGACGCGCACGTCGACGCGCTCGTGGCGACGATCAAGAAGCTCGGCGGCAAGCCCGGGGCGAAGCCGAAGCTCGACTTCGGCGGCGCGTTCGGCGACCGCGCGACGTTCCTGAAGACCGCCAACACGTTCGAGGACCTCGGCGTCAGCGCCTACAACGGCGCCGCGCCCGCCATCGAGAACGTCGAGGTCCTCGCGGCCGCCGGCGGCATCGTGCAGGTCGAGGCGCGCCATGCCGCGCTCATCCGCCTCGTACGCGGCAAGCCGCCCGCGCCGCTGGCCTTCGACAAGCCGGCCGAGATGGAGACGGTCGTCAAGAAGGTCTCCCCGCTCATCAAGTCCTAGCCCTCCAGGCTTGATGACAGTGCGTAGGGCCCGGCACGCCGCCGGGCCCTACGTCGTTCACACGAGCCGGTAGCCCAGCAGGCAACGCCGCCCGGTGCTCATCGTGGCGTATGCACGTTCGATCCGATGGCCCGCCTGCTCGAGCGCGAAGATCGCGCTCCCCGGGTCCTCGATCCCGGCCTGCCTCAGCGCCCGCGGTCCCACCGGCCGCCCATCGGCCCCGCGCAGCACGTCGAGCAACCGGCGCTCCGGCGACGCGTGATGGCGCGCGTTGCCCGTCAACGGCGGTGAGTGACCCATCATGCCTCCCCCTGGTTCGTCCTTCCATGTCCCTATGACCCGTGGGACCGCAAACCAAACGTTCGGGGGGAGCGGCCGCGAGCTACCAGTGCACGCCCTTCATGATGTTCGCCATCGCGATCTGCTCCATGTTGGCCTTCTCGGCCGCGGCCGGGTCCTTCTCGCCCTTCGACGCGGCGGAGTCCGGGAAGACCTTGTAGGCCATGTGCAGGATCTGGTCGATCGCCTTCGGAGCGAGTGCGTGCGCGACCTCGCCGAACGTGCCCAGGCGCGTGTTGATCTCCTTCGGCCGCGCGCGCAGCGCCTCGCAGATGAGGTCGCCCGCCTCGTCGGGGCTGATCGTCGGGAAGTGGTCGTAGAGCTTCGTCGGCGCGATCATCGGCGTGCGCACGAGCGGCATGTGGATCGTCGTGAACGTGATCCCGTGACCGATCACCTCGGACGACACGACGCGCGTCCACGAGTCGAGCGCCGCCTTCGAGGCGACGTACGCGCTGAAGCGCGGCGGGTTGGTCTGCACCCCGATCGAGCTGACGTTGACGATGTGGCCGAAGCGCCGCTCGCGCATGTGCGGCAGCAGGGCCATGATCATCTTGATCGCGCCGAAGTAGTTCAGCTGCATCGTGCGCTCGAAGTCGTGGAAGCGATCTTCGCTGAGCGCGATCGAGCGGCGGATCGAGCGCCCGGCGTTGTTGACGAGCATGTCGATCGACGGGTGGTCGGCGAGCATGCGCGCCACGACGTCGTCGATCGAGTCCGTGTCGGACAGGTCGGCGGTGTAGATGTGGGCCGTGCCGCCGGCCTGCATGATCTCGTCGCGGACCGCCTCGAGCTTCTCCCGCCCGCGCGCCACGAGCAGCGGGATGCCGCCGGCCGCGGCGACCTTCAGCGCGGTCGCTCGGCCGATGCCGCTCGAGGCGCCGGTGATGACCACCGTGCGGCCGTTGACCTGGGCTTCGAACGAGCGGTCCTTGAAGAGGTCGGGATCGAGGTTGCGCTCCCAGTAGTCCCACAGCTTGTCGGCGTAGGTGTGCAGCTCGGGCACCTCGATGCCCGAGCCCGCGAGCGCGCGCTCGGTGTCGCGCGTGTCGAACTGCGGCTTGAGCGCCATGTGGTCGATGATCTCGTCGGGGATCCCGAAGTCCGCGAGCACGGTGCGGCGCAGTTCGCGCGCCTGCGGCAGCTTCATGAGCATCGAGATCGCGCCCTTGGGCAGCGCGTCGGTCAGCCGCTTGTCGATCCGCACCGCCAGCTGCGGCGCGTGCGCGGCCTTGGCGAACGCGTTGAGCGACTCGCCGACGCGCATCGGCTTGGGGTTCGTGAGGTGAAACGCCTGGCGGTCGAGGTTCGGCTGATGGGCGATGTGGTCCATCGCGGCGGCGACGAAGTCGACCGGGACGAGGTTCGTGTAGCCGAGCTCCGGGCCGATGAGCGGAAACCACTCGGGCAGCGCGAAGCGCGCCTTCTGGATCGCCTTGAAGAAGTAGTAGGGGCCGTCGATCTTGTCCATCACGCCGGTCTCGGAATCGCCGACGACGACGGCCGGGCGGTACACGCGCCACGGGACCGTGAGCTCCTCGCGGGCGATCTTCTCGGACTCGAACTTCGTGCGGTGGTAGGGCGAGGGCAGCTTCTGACCCTCGTCGAACATGTCCTCGCGGAACATGCCCTTGTACGAGCC
>JBOGYT010000221.1:0-3940 GCA_050696955.1 Solirubrobacteraceae bacterium
GTTGTGACCATGTAGTGGTCACAACTCACCACACCCCCTGCGGGCCGGCGCGCCCTCCCGACGTAACCCCTACGTGGCGAACTCCCGCGGCTGTGGCGCGGGCTCCTCCTCGCCGGGCTCCTCTGTCAGGAACGCGTGCACATCGGCGTTGAAGCGCGCGGGGCGCTCGAGCATCGGCACGTGGCCGGTGTCCTTGTAGATGACCTTGCGCGAGTCGGTGATGAGGCGCTCGAACTCGTAGGCGTCCTTGACCGGGACGAGGATGTCCTTCGTGCCCCAGACGATGAACGTCGGGCAGGCGATCTTCTCGAGGCGGTCGCGCAGCGGGTAGTGGAGCATCGCGTCGAGCGCGGGCATGAAGCCGGGCTTGCCCGTGCCGGCGATCTGCTCGGAGATGAGCTCGGGCGAGAGCCGGGCGGGGTGGGCGGCGACGAGCAGCAGCAGCCACTCGCGCAGCTTCGGGCGGCGCGTGACGGCGTCCGTCTTGCCGGCGAGCCAGCCAAGGTAGAAGAAGGCGGCGTTCTCCGCGCGGTGGCGCACGCCGTGCGCGCGCTCCGTGCGGATCTTGTCGAGGCTCAGCCCGGCGGCCGAGACGAGGACGAGGCGCTCGACGCGCGCCGGGTAGCGGATCGCGAGCTCGGCGCCGATGAAGCCGCCCATCGAGTTGCCGACGAGCCGCACGCTGTCGACGCCGAACTCGTCGAGCAGGACGTCGACCGTGTCCGCATACGCGCTCATCGAGATGTCCTCGGCGGGCATGTCGGACCGTCCGAAGCCGGGCAGGTCGACCGCGATAACGCGGTGGTCGCGCGCGAAGAACGGGATGTTCTCCAGCCAGTTCTGCCAGCAGCCCGAGAGGCCGTGAACGAACAGGAGCGGCGGCCCCTCGCCGATGTCGAGGACGTTCATCCGGCGGCCCTGCACGGTCACCCAGCGCAGGTGATCGGGCCAGTTGACGTCCATCCACTCCGGCCGGCCGATCGTCCCGTAGGCGTCGAGCTCGGTGCTGTGTTCTACGTCCTGCGTGCGTTGTGCCACGGGTCGAGGATAGCCAGCGGCTCCTCGATGAAGCTCCGTACGTCTGCGTTGAAGCGCTCAGGACGCTCGAGCATGACCATATGGCCGGCGTCCTCGTAGACGACCTTGCGAGCGTCGTGGATGAGCCATTCGAACTCGTCTGCATCGCGCAGCGGCACGAGCCGGTCGAGCTCACCCCAGGCGATGAGCGTGGGGACGTCGATCTCGCCGAGACGGTCGCGGATCGGGTAGCGGACCATCGCCTCGAGCGCCGGGTGGAAGCCGGGCTTGCCGGCGCCGTTGACCTGCTCGAGGACGAGCGGGCCGGACAACCGCTCCGGATGCGCGACGACGAGCAGCAGCAGCCCGCGGCGCAGGTGCGGGCTGCGCACGACGATGTCCGAGCGCCCGGCGAGCCGGCCGAGGCCGAAGAACAGGACGTTCTCGATCCGCGCGCGCAGGCCCTGGTTTCGCTCGTTGAGCATGTGCTCCATGCTCAGTCCGGCGGCCGCGACGAGGACGAGGCGCTCGACGCGGTGCGGCAGGCGGATCGCCATGTCGGCGCCGACGAAGCCGCCCATCGAGTTGCCGACGATTGTCGCGCTGCCGATCGCCAGCGCGCCGAACAGCTCGTCGAGCATGCGGACGTAGCCGGGGATCGAGATCGGCTCGGCGGGCATCTCGGACCGGCCGAAGCCGGGGAAGTCGATCGCGATGACGCGGTGGTCGCGCGCGAACTCGGGGATCGTCTCGAGCCAGTTCTGCCAGCAGCCCGCCAGCCCGTGGAGGAACACGATCGCCGGGCCCTGGCCGATGTCGACGACGTTGACGAGCCGGCCCTGCACGCGCACGCAGCGCAGGTGCCGGCGCCAGTCGATGTCCATCCAGTGCCCGTGATCGCTCATGCCCGTCCCACAGCTTTGTACAGCTCCTCGATCTGCTGTTGCGAGCCCGGCTCGAGCTCGGAGGCGAAGAGCTCGAGCGCGTCCCACAGGTCGTGCTCGTCGGCGGCACGGACGATCTGCTCGAAGATCGAGCGGCCGAAGCCGGTGCCGAGGGCGGCGACGCGGCGGCGCGCGGCGGCCGGCAGGAGCGGCAGCAGCACGAGCAGCTCGGGCCACAGGTGCTGCTGGGATGCCGCGTCGACGATCGACGCCAGGACGGGCCGCGTCTGGACGGACTTGAGCTTCGCGAAGCGGGCGCGGCTGTCGGGGCTCATCGCGCGCGTCACGGGCAGCACGTCGGCCCACAGTCGCTCGCTCTGCGCGGCGCGGACCATCCCGTCGAGCACGGCGTCCTCCTGCGCCGCCGCGAGGTCGCCGAGCTGCCCGCGCTGGCGCTCCGAGACGTGCCCGAGCACATCGAGCGCCTCGGGCCACAGGTCGGCCTCGTGCGCCGTGCGGATGATCGACTCCAGTCGCTCTTCGTCCAGCAGCCCGACGAGCGCGCCGAGGTTGCCCTTCGCCTCGATCACCGACGCCGTCAGCAGCAGGGCCTCGTCGTCGACGGCCTCCGTCGCCGCCCGCAGCGACGCCTCGGGCAGATGCCCGACGAAGCCGCCCATCGCGATGTACTCCTCGCGCTCGACGAGCTCAGCGGTGATCTGCCCGATCTGCCGCGCCGGGATCTCCGCGATGACGCGGCTCGCCCGGCGCGGATCGAGCTCGACCGCGAGGTCGGCGAGGAAGTCCGTCGGCAGCCGCCGCGCGATGTCGACGGCGCGCGCCGGCTCGAGCAGGCTCGTGACGCGCGCGCACAGCAGCGCCCCGAGTGCCTGCTGCGCGACCGCGGCGGCGAGCTTGGACGGGATGACCTTCGTCGCGGCGGCGACGCGCTGGAGCATCTGCCGGTCGGCGTCGAAGATCGCCGCGGTCACCTGCTCGCGCACGTCGCGGATGTCCTGCGGCGCGACGTACTGCAGGTAGCCGAGGTCCTCGGGCTCGGCGCCGAGGAGTCGCGCGAGCTTCAGGATCTCCACGCCGCCGTCGAGGCTCATGACGCCGTCTCGCGCCGCGTCATCCGAACAGGACCTTGCGGACCGGCCCGCGCACGAGCCTCGGCACGATGCCGAGCGCCTCCTCGATCGCGGCCTCGAGCGCCTCGGACTGGCGCTGCTTGGCGTCGTGTAGGAGGTCGGCAAGATCGGTCAGCTCCTCGTCGGTGAGCGTGCTCAGCCCGTCCGGGGCGCGCTCACCCAGCTCGCGTTCGAGCACTCGCCGCGCGTCGCTGGTCATGTGGGATCGGAGCGCATCACGGGTAAGGCCTGGGCGAGAAGAGGCGCGAACGTACTGAAACCTGCGACGCCAAGGGTGATTCGGATCAACGTGTCGGAGCCGGGACTGAACCACAGCACGGACGATCCCGTAGGACCTTTAGTGGAGGCGAACGGCTCAGGACGGGAGCGATTGTCGGCGCTCGACGCGGCGTTTCTGTCGCTCGAGGCGCCGCACGCGCCGATGCACGTCGGGTGGGCCGCGCGCTTCGCCCCGCGGCCCGACGGCTCGCGCCCGACGTTCGACGAACTGCGCACCCACATCGCCGGCCGCCTCGGCCGCGCGCCGCGGTATCGCCAGCGCCTGGCCGGGGTCCCGCTGGGTCTCGGCGATCCCGTGTGGGTGGACGATCCGCAGTTCGACATCACAGACCATGTGCTGCGCGCAGGGCACGGAAACTTTCAACAACTCGTCGACGAGGTCATGTCGACGCCGCTCGAGCACGACCGCGCCCTGTGGGAGCTGTGGATCGCCGACGAGCTCGACGACGGCGGCGACATCGCCGTGGTCGGCAAGGCCCACCATGCGCTCGTGGACGGCCTCGCGGCCGTGGAGCTCATGGCGCTGCTGCTCGACGCGACACCCGAGCCGGAGCTCGGCGAGGACGACGGGTGGGCGCCGGCGGCGCGGCCGGGCGGGCTCGAGCTCGC
>JBOGYT010000222.1:0-3659 GCA_050696955.1 Solirubrobacteraceae bacterium
GCGCGGCCCTGACCGTGCGCTCGTTCGACCTGGCGTTCGCGTCGCAGCTGCGCCGCAGCCGCGAGACGCTCGACCTCATGATCGCCGCGGGGCGGCTCGACGTGACGGGCACCGTGGCCGACTCCCGGCTCGCGGAGCGCAGCCTCGGCGAGCTCGAGCTGACGAACGTGCGCCCCGGCGGATCCGCCCCGCGCCCGCTGCGCGCGGCGCCGCGCAACGGCGAGAGCTACCTCTCGCTGACCCGCCGCTGCCTGTCCTTCCTGCTCGACCTGCGCATGTGGGCCGCCGAGCTCGACGAGCCCGCGACCGTGCTCGTGTCGAGCCACCAGGGCCCGATGCGGATCTTCGCCGGGATCGTCGCCGAGACGAGCGATCCCGTCGCCGTGCTCGTCCGGCGCTTCGAGAACAGCCTGCCCGAGTGCACGCCGCTCGGGCACGTCGCGTTCCCCGCGTTCGTCGGCGATACGTCAGAGTCCTGAGCCGTGACCGCCAAGCCAACGCGATCGAAGACGGAGATCGCCGTCCGCTACGTGCTGCCCGCCGTCGTCGTGTTCGGGGGCGTCGTCCTGCTCGCGTTCAACCCGACGCTGAACGGGCTCGAGGGCTGGGCGATGCTGACGGGCGCCGGCCTGGCGATCCTGCTGCTCAACTCGCTGTACCGCGTGGGGGTGCAGGGCGACGAGGAGCGCGACCGCGAAGAGGAGGCCCGCGCCTATCTCGACGAGCACGGCCACTGGCCCGACGAGGAGCCGCCCGCCAGGTAGTCCTAGAGGCCGGGCGGGTGGCGCGCGACGAAGCCGCCGGTGGGGCGCATCGACCGCGTCCAGCGGGTGCCTCCGCTGCGCAGCGCCGAGGTATCGAAGCGCCAGCCGGCGACGACCATGAACGCATGGCCGGAGTTCGCGTACACCGTGATCCACTTGCCCTGCCCCGGCATGCCCCAGCTCATGAAGCCGCCCGAGGCCATCGGGGAGCTGACGAGCCCGGCCGAGGCGAGCGCGTAGCTGATCGACCCCGAGCAGTCATAGGCGGTGTCCTTGAAGCCCGCGTGACCGCCGCCGTAGAGGTACGGCAGACCGGCGATCGCGTTGCCCGCCGCGATGACGAGCTGGACCGCCGTCGGCGCGCCCGGCGGCGCCTGCGCCTGACCGCCGGGGTTCGTCGCGATGTTGTTGCGCGCCGAGCGCGCGAGCTTCTCGCGCAGCGCCGCAAGCTGGCGCTGGATCTCCTGCAGCTCGGAGCGGTTCGTGGCCCGGGCGGCCACGCGCGAGCGCTGCGCGCGCAGCAGCGCGGTCTGCAGCGTGAGCGCCTTGTCGCGCTTGCGCTCGAGCTCCAGCGCAACCTCGCGCTGGCGCGTCTGCATCTTCGCCAGGCGGTTCGTCTGCTTCGTCACGGCGACCTTCGACGTGCGCGCCGCGTCCATGATGCGCGCGTTCTGCCTGGCGATGCGCTTGAGGAAGTCCGCCTTCTCGAGCAGATCGGAGAAGCCGTGCGCGGTGAGGATGACCGCGACGATGTCGGGGTCGGGGTCGCGGTAGGACGAGACGAGGTTGTCGCGCAGCGCGCCCGTCGCGCGCCGCTGGCGGTCGATGAGCACGGTCAGGCGGTTGCGCGCGCGCACGAGCGCCGTCTCGATCGCCTGCAGCTGCGCCTTGTGCCTGCTCGTCTGGGCCTGGATCGTCGCGAGGCGGCGGTGCGCGGCGGCGAGCGCGGGGGCGGAGGCTCGGATCCGCGCCGACTCGGCCGCGACCGCGGCGCGCAGCTTCTCCGCCCGGCTCGCGCTGCTGTCGATGCGCTTCGTGAGGTCCGCGCCGGCCGGGCCGGGAGTCGCGAGGACGATCACGCCGACCGCGCAGGCGGCGGCAACGACCAGGACGGCGAGAAAGCGGTGCACAGGGTCCATCGGGCCCGGCGACGCTAGCAATCGCCCTCGCAATTCGACGACAAACCCCTGCTCCTGCACGCGAATTTGCAGGACGTGCTGGCTCGAGGGCTACGCGGCGATCGAGCCGGACTACCGCGCGCCGACGCCGCGCGACGTCAAGGGCCCGCGCTGGGAGCCGGAGCTCTGACGACGTGTTTCGGCCTGAGGTCGCCGGAACCGGCGACCTCCGGACGACGTTACACCTGCGGCGGAGCGTTGACCGCCAGCGCGTGCAGGCAGCGGGTCATCGGCTCGGGCAGACCCTCGAAGCGCAGGGCGTAGACGTTCGAGCGCTCCTGGCGCAGCACGCGGGCGCGGCCGCTGATGCGCATCTGCAGGTCGGGCAGCTCGAAGCCGACGATCTCGTCGAGCGCCAGCGGGCGCGTGCTGCAGACGTTCATCCCGCGCGGACCGAGAACGAGCGTCCGCGCCGGGATCGGCGAGCCCGTGGGACGACGCAGCGTGCACGGCAGTGCGATCTGGGCTCGAGGTGCGCGTTCGACGGTGCCGACCATGCACTCCATTATGCGCCGCCGCCGGCCGTACTGGGTGTGCGGTTGGTCGCATAAACGAACTACCTCCACGGGCACGCCGTCGCGCTCACCGGTGAGGTCGAGAAGCTCCCGCTGGCGGACATCCAGACGGTCTGGGCGCTGCAGGCCAACGGCCCGCACCACAAACTCACGACCGTCCCCTAGATGTTCCTGTTCTTCTCCAACAACCTCGGCTGCCTCGGCTCGATCCTCGTCTCGCTCGCCGGCACGTTGCTGCTGGTGCTGCTGTTGCTGTGCGTGGTCGACTTCTGATCAGCAGCCGTCGACGACGCGCAGCGCGGTGACGGCGTCGAACGGGACGCGCACCGGCTGGCCGTCGGAGATGACGCGCAGCTCGCCCGACGGCGCCTCCCCCAGCTCTCCGCAGACGGTCTGGCCGGACGTTGCCTGCACTTCGACACTGGCGCCGCCGGCGTCCTCGGAGGGCCACCACGAGGTGGCCGTGGCGAGCGCGAGCACCGCGACCGACACGAACGTCAAGGCGAGGCCGCGGCTGAGCTGGCGGCTCGTGCTCGCGAGCGAGCGCGCGTACTCCTCCTCGGAGGGAAGCTCGGGCTGCGGCCCGTACAGCGGCCACGCGGCGCGGCCCACGAGCAGGATCGCCAAGCACGCCAGGAAGAACGACACGAGCACGAGGACGAGCGCCCAGACCTCGAGCCACGAGGGGTCCGCGGCGTCGCCGCGCTGGAGCACGCCGCACAACCCGATGAAGCCGAGCACGGCCATCTGCACCCCATGCCAGCCCTTGGCCGAGGCGCGCAGCTCCGCGAGGCGATCCTGGCTCGGTGCGGCTGCGATGGCGTCGGGCACGGGGCGAGCATCGTACCCCGTGGCACCCGCCAAACGGTCGCTATGCAGGCAAAAATGCGACCGGGCGGGCCAGAAGCCCGCCCGTGCCGCCCGGTCATGGATCACCGCTGAACTACTACGTCCCAGGGATGTGTGTCACCTGGGTTGGCGTGACACTCCCGACCACCGGGACTGGCCGCGAGCCGTGAGGCCCGCGCGTGACCCGGTTGAGCGCCGAAGCGCTCCAGCCGAGTAGGCGATCCGCCGGACCCGGCAGGCTACCGCCCCAGCAGCCGCTTGCGCATGTCGTTCGTCAGCGTGCGGTACGTGTCGCCGCCGCGATACCACGCGCGCCGTCCGGCGCGCGGCAGGCCGGCGTCGCGCAGCGGCGC
>JBOGYT010000223.1:0-4188 GCA_050696955.1 Solirubrobacteraceae bacterium
GGCGAGCGCCGCGTGGTGCTCGGCTCGGACGAGGTGCGCTTCGACGGACGCGTGAAGCTCAGGCTGCGGGTGCGTCGGGCACGGCCCTGACGAACGCCTCGGGCTCGTCCAGGACGGTCTCGACCGAGGTGTGGCGCCGGCCGTCAGAGCTCACGAGCAGCTTGAAATCGTGCGGATTCGTGGCCGCCGTGAGAGCGTCGCCCATCGCCACCCTGCCGGCCTGCACGTGCGCCAGCAGCGCCTGGTCGAACGTCTGCATGCCGTAGTAGGCGCCCTCGGCGATGACCTCGGGCAGCTGCCCGGTCAGCTTCGGGTCGAGGATCATGTCGTGCACGCGGCCCGTCATGACCATGATCTCGCAGCACGCGACGCGGCCCTTGCCGTCCGCCGTGCGCACGAGGCGCTGGGAGACGATGCCCTTCAGCGTGCCGGCGATCATCGCCCGCGCCTGCTGCTGCTGATGGGGCGGGAAGAAGTCGATGATGCGGTTGATCGTCTCGGCCGCGTCCACGGTGTGGAGCGTCGAGAGCACGAGGTGACCGGTCTCGGCCGCGCTCAGCGCGGTGTGGACCGTCTCCTCGTCGCGCATCTCGCCGACGAGGATCGTGTCGGGGTCCTGGCGCAGCACGCGGCGCAGCGCGCGCTTGAACGAGAGCGTGTCCTCGCCCACCTCGCGCTGGTTGATGACCGACTTCTTGTCTCGATGCAGGAACTCGATCGGATCCTCGATCGTCACGATGTGCTTCGAGTAGTGGTCGTTCATGTGGTCGATCATCGCCGCGAGCGTCGTCGACTTGCCCGAGCCCGTCGTGCCGGTGAGCAGGATGATGCCCCGCTCCTCGTCGGCCAGCTCGCTGATGACCGGCGGCAGCATGAGGTCGCTCACCGAGCGGATGGAGTGCGGGATCGCGCGGCAGACGAGGCTCAGCGAGCCGCGCTGACGGAACGCGTTGACGCGATAGCGCGCGACGCCGGAGATCGAGTAGGAGAAGTCGACCTCGTGCTCGTGGTCGAGCTCCTCGAGCTTGGTCGGGTCGTGGAGCATCGTGCGGACGGCCGCTTCGGTGTCCTCGGCGGTGAGTGGTCCGGCGCCCTCGATGGGGCGCAGTTCGCCGTCGACTCGCGTCAGCGGCGGAACCTGGACCTTGAGATGGAGATCTGAGCCGCCCAGCTGCACGAGCGTGCAGAGGGCGTTGTCAACGTCGAACACGGGTGGGGCATCGGCCCTCGGCGGCTCGCCATGAACGCGTCCGGCGGGTGTTGGACGGATGTTGAGAGCCGGCCGAGTCGTCTAACAGGGCACGCGCTTGAGCGCCGGGTCCACGCACCCGCCGAAGCGCAGCGGCGGCTTGTTGCGGCGCAGCGTGAACCGCGTGGCGGATCCGACGCGTCCCGGCGCGGTCACGTAGATCCGGATCGTCGTCTTCGGGGCGAGCCGGCGGCGCTTGAAGCGCTTGGCGAGCGCGATCTTCGCGGTGTCGCTGATGATCGAGAGCGTGACCCGCGCGAACGGGCAGCGCGCTCCGACCGGCCGCACCTTGGGCGACTTGCAGCGCAGCCGCAGCTTGGACCCGCCGGGGATGTCCCTGACCGTGAGGCGCGAGATCTTCGTGCCGCGCGGAGAGAGGAGGAACGTCGCGCTCATGCCGACGTCGATCGGCGGCAGGTCGGCGCCCGACCCGGTGGGCGGCGCCGGTGGTGGCGGCGGCGGTGGTGGCGGCACCCGTGGCGGCACCGGTGGCGGTGGCGGGGGTGGTGGCGGCGGCGGCGGGAACGGCGCCACGACCGTCGTCGTCTCGCAGCTCGACAGCGTGTCGATGCCGTTGACGAACGCCGTGTCCGCGCCGTCGCCGCAGTTCACCGCGTCCGCGACGCTGTCGCGTGCCTCGATCGTGTCGTCTCCGGCCAGGCCGATCAGCGCGTTCGCGGCGGCGTTGCCGGTGAGCTGATCGGCGAGCGGCGTCCCGATGACGTTCGAGAAGCTCAGCACCGTGTCGCCGTCGGGGAACGTCGTGCCGGAGAGGTCCACGCTGACCCCGGCGGCGCGCCCGTCGTCGTAGCGCACCGTGTCGGTGCCCGCCTCGCCGTCGAGGACGTCGGCGCCCCCGCGCCCGGTGATGAGGTCGTTGCCGGCACCGCCGAGCAGGAGGTTGGTCGCGCTGCTTCCGCTCATCGTGTCGTCGAACTGGCTGCCCTGGAAGACCTCGACCTGCGAGACCGAGTCGGTGTCCGGTCGCGCCGCGGTCGCGAGGTCGAGCGCGATGCTCGACGAACGCCCGTCCGTGTAGCTCAGGGTGTCGAAGCCGCCCCCGCCCCCGGTGATCGTGTCCGGGCCCGGTCCGCCGGCGAAGAAGTCGTTGTCACCACCGCCGTTGAGGACCTCTTGCCCCGTGCTTCCTCGCAGGGTGTCCTCCCCGGTCTGGCCGCTGAGGCTGATCGTCGCCGTCGGCAGTGCCGCGGTCACCGTGACGGTGTCGTTGAGGTCGCCGGCGAAAATGGTGACCGCGACCGTCGGGTCGCCCCCGGCCGGCTCGTCGTTGCATTCGACGGCGGCGCCAACGACCGTGCAGCGGTTGTTGGCACTCGCGGTGGAGGCAATCGTGATCGGCGCCGTCGAGCTCGTGAAGCGGTACTCGTTGCCGAGCGTTCCCGGCCCCAGGCTGATCGTCGATGCCTGCCCCGCGTTCGCGGTGAGCGTCAGCGTGTCGGTCGCAGCGCTGAAGCTGACGGTGTCAGCGGCCGCGAGCGCGGCGAATGGCCCGCATGCCAGCACCGGCGCACACAGTGCGGCCAGCGCGCCTCTCCGCATACGGCGACCACCCATCAGAACGGCGAGGGTAGACCAGCATCGGCGCCTTGGGGAGAAGTGTGCGAAGACTTACGCGCCGCAGTGCAAGGGTCCGCACCTTCGGCATCAGTAACCACCTGACGAGACGCGCGTCAGGCTATGCGACGTCGCGGAGCTTCTGGGCTTCGGCCAATGACTGGAGCTTCTTCAGCGACTGGTTCTCGATCTGGCGGATGCGCTCGCGCGTGACGTTGAACGTCCGCCCGACCTCGTCGAGCGTGCGCGGGTGCTCGCCGCCGAGCCCGTACCGCAGCTCGAGCACGCGGCGCTCCCGGTAGGAGAGGTTCTCCAGCGCCTCGCGGAGCGCCTCCTTGGTGAGGATCTCCGCAGCGCGCTCGTACGGCGACTCGGCCCGCTCGTCGGCGATGAACTGCCCGAACTCGGACTCCTCCTCGTCGCCGACGGGCTTCTCGAGCGAGACCGGCGCCTGGGCGGAGCGCTTGATCGAGTCGACCTCCTCCGGGTCGATCCCCGTCACGTCGGCGATCTCCTCGGGGGTGGGCTCGCGCCCCAGCTCCGTGACGAGCTTGCGCTCGGCGCGGCCGATCTTGTTGAGCTTCTCCACCACGTGGACCGGGATGCGGATCGTGCGCGCCTTGTCGGCCAGTGCACGCGCGATCGCCTGGCGGATCCACCACGTGGCGTAGGTCGAGAACTTGAAGCCCTTGCGGTAGTCGAACTTCTCCGCCGCGCGCACCAGACCGAGCGTGCCCTCTTGGATGAGGTCGAGGAACGGGAGTCCCTGGTTCCGGTAGTTCTTCGCGATGGAGACGACGAGCCGCAGGTTGGACTCGACCATCTTCTGCTTGGCGTCGAGGTCGCCGCGCTCGATCCGGCGGGCGAGGTCGACCTCCTCCTGGGCGGTGAGCAGCCGGACCTTGCCGATGTCCTTCAGGAACAGCTGAAGGGAATCGGTGGTCATGTCCGGCTTGAGATCGATCGCCGTCTTCGCCTTGCGGCGGCCGCGCTTGTCCGGCGCGCGCTCCTCCTGCGTGGCGAGGGCGGGGTCGATCTCCTCGACGAGCTCGATCTCCGAGCGCTCGAGGAACCCGTGGAGCTCCTCGACGTCCGCCTCGTCGAGGTCGATCTCCTGGACCGCCGTGGCGATCTCGGCGAAGGTGAGGACGCCGACCTGCTGCCCCTTGAGCAGCAGTCCCTTGACCTCTTCAAGCTCTTGCAGATCTACGACTGACATCGACGTCCCGTTGTAGCGAACCCCAGGGAAGCTGAGTCTAGAGGGCCTCAGCGAGGACGCATAGAGTACGAGGTGGATGACCGACAAGGACAAGGCCAAGCCCGCCAAGAACGTGATGGGCAACCTGCCCAGCACGAGGCCGACC
>JBOGYT010000224.1:0-8397 GCA_050696955.1 Solirubrobacteraceae bacterium
GCGCCGCCGGCTCGCGGGACAGCGCGCGGCGGCCTGAGGCAGTGTCGCAAGTCAGAAGGCGACGACTGCACGGGTACCGCCGGCGGGCGACGCGTCCACGCGCACCGTCGCGGCGTGCTCGCGAGCCTGCTGCGCCACGAGCGCGAGCCCGAGGCCCGACCCCGGCCGGTCCGCGGCGGCCTCGAGCCGCCGGAACGGCTCGAAGATGCGCTTGCGATCGCGCTTCGGGATCCCGTCGCCGTCGTCGTCGACGGTCAGCACGGACCCCGCGAGCGTGACCCAGACGTTGCCGCCGGGGCGGCCGTGATGGGCGGCGTTGGTCACGAGGTTCGCGACGAGCAGCCGAAGGCCCGGCTCCCAACCGCGGACGACGACGGGACCCTCGGGGAGGTCGAGCGCGAACGTTGTCGCGGGGTAGCGCGCCTCTGTCTCGGCGACCACACGCGTGACGACGTCGGCGAGGTCGACGTCGTCGTGCTCGTGGCTGGTCGCCTCGCCGCGCGCGAGCGCCTGCAGCCCGTCCAGCAGCTCGACGAGCCGGTGCTGCTCCTCGAGCGCGTCCTCGAGCATCGCGTCGCGCTGCTCGGGCGCCGCGTCGGGATGCCGGTGCAGCGCCGACAGCGTGGCCTGGACGGTCGTCAGCGGCGTGCGCAGCTCGTGGCCGGCGTCGGCCGTGAACCGGCGCGTCGCCGCCAGCGCCCGCTCGCGATCGGCGGCCGAGCGCCCGAGCCGCGCGAGCATCCCGTTGAAGCTCGCGGCCAGCGAGCGCAGCTCGGCCGGTCCGTCGTCGCCCGGCACGCGGCGATCGAGATCCTCCGCGCCCGCGATGTTCGACGTCACCGAGCGCAGCCTTCGCAGCGGGCGCAGGATGAGGTCGGCGGCGAACCACGTCCCGATCGCGCCCGCGAGCAGGGCGGCGAGCCCGAACGCGGTGAGCCGCCGGTCGATCCGCTCCAGGCGCGTGTCGAGCGAGCTCTGCCGCGTCGTGACCTCGAGCCGCGCGAGGCCGCCGAGCGCGGCCTTGCGCACGCTCAGCCCGTACGAGCGATAGCGCTCGCCCGACGCGGTGAACGTGCGCAGCCCGTCGACCGGCGGCGGCTGGCCCTTCGGCGGCCGGCTGCCCGTCTCGTAGAGGACGGTCTTGCCGAACAGCAGCCGCAGCGACGTGCCGCTCGCCGACAGGACCGCGTTGAGGCGGCGGTCGTTCGTCGGCAGCTCCTGCTCGACCGCCGCCACGGCCGTCTCGCGCGACAGCTCGGCCGTGCGCTTGAGCCGGTCGTCGAACGCGTCGCGCTCGGAGCGGTCGACGTAGCGCGAGACCATCACGCCGGCGCCGGCGAGCACGACGGCCAGGACGAGCGTGATGCCGATCGTCAGGCGACCACGGAGGCTGCGCATCGAGCACTAGGCTCGCAGGATGAAGCCGACGCCGCGCACGGTGTGCAGCACGCGCGGCTCGCCCTGGCTCTCGAGCTTGCGGCGCAGGTAGCCGACGAAGACGTCGGCGATGTTCGTCCCCGGGTCGAACGTGTAGCCCCACACCTCCTCGTGCAGGCGCGGGCGCTCGAGGACCTCCCCCGGGTGGCGCATGAAGAGGTGCAGCAGCGAGAACTCGCGGCCGGTCAGCGCCAGGTCGCGCCCGCGACGGCGGGCGGTATGCGCGCGCGGGTCGATCTCGATGTCGCCGACGTTGAGCGTCGCGTCGGGCGCGGCCGGGCGGCGGCGCAGCAGCGCCTGCAGGCGGGCGGTGATCTCCTCGAGCGCGAACGGCTTGACGACGTAGTCGTCGGCGCCGGCCTGCAGGCCGCGCACGCGGTCGTCGACGTCGTCGCGCGCCGACAGCACGCAGACGGGCACGTCGTCGCCGCCCTCGCGCAGCCGGCGCAGGACCTCGAGCCCGTCGAGGTCGGGCATCGCGAGATCGAGCAGGATGACGGCGGGCTCGACGGACTCGGCGGCGACGAGCGCGGCGCGGCCGCCCGAGGCCGCGACCACGCGGAAGCCCTCGAGCTCGAGCCCCGCGGACACGGCACGGCGGATCGCCGCGTCGTCGTCGACGAGCAGGACGACGGGACCCCCGCCGTCCGCTCGCGCATCGTCAGCCACGGTCGACAACTTCGCAGTTGCCGGCGACCTTGTCGATCTGGTCGGCGACGACCCGGTCGCGCCCCGCGCCGCAGTTGATCTGATCGCGCGTCCCGTCGCGCGCGTACACCCGGTCGCGGCCGTTGCCGGCGGCGACGACGTCGGCGCCCGGTCCCGGCGTGATGCGATCGTTGCCGGCGCCGCCGAGCAGGGTGTCGTTGCCGTTGCCTCCGCTGAGCACGTCGCTGCCGCTGTCGCCGAACAGCGCATCGGCACCCGTACCTCCGGCCAGCCGGTCGTTGCCCGCTCCGCCGACGAGGCGGTCGTTGCTGGGGCCGCCCTTGAGCCTGTCGGGCCCGCCGCGTCCTTCGATCGTGTCGTTGCCGCCGCGGCCGTTGATGTCGTCGGGTCCCGACGTCCCGACGATGTGATCGGCCTTCTTCGTCCCCGTCTGCGCGGCGAGCGCGGTCGCGGCGACGGGCGCGCACGCGGCGACGAGCAGCACGATGAGAAGCGAGCGGCGCCACATGCCGGACACGATGACGGAGGACCCCGCCCGCCCGCCAGGTCCCTGCCCGATCTCACGAACTTCTCACAGCCGGTGAGGGATGGGTGAGACCAGCGTTCCCGCGGGCGCTGCGGAGGAACACAGTGCATGTCACCAACTTCCGAGGAGGCAGCGCAGGCATGCACATCACAAGGACGAGACTCGTAGGAGCGGTCGTGTCGGTCGGGCTCATCGTGCCGTCCGCCGCTCTGGCCGCGACGATCATCGGCGGCCCGGGCAACGACCGCCTGCGCGGCACGAATACCGCCGACACGATCGATGGCAAGGGCGGCAACGACCGCATCCGCGGACTCGACGGCGCCGACGAGCTCATCGGCGGGCGCGGCAACGACCGCGTCTGGGGCAATCGCGGCAACGACGCGCTCCGCGGCGCGCAGGGCGACGACCGCCTGTACGGCGGCCACGGCGACGACTCGATCAGCGGCGACGCGAATGGCACCGGCGACCGGACGTCGTTCGATCGCATCTGGGGCGGCCCCGGCAGCGACACGAGCCGCGGCGGAGACTCGGCCGACCGCATCCACGGTGGCAGCGGCAACGACACGTCCCTCGGCGAGAACGGGCGCGACCGCATGGCCGGCGGCACGGGCGACGACGCCCAGGACGGCGGCAACGGCAACGACGTCATCTTCGCCAACCGCGGCGTCGACACGTCCAACGGCGGCCCCGGCAACGACACGCTGTGGGCGCTCGCGCGCGGCGACGTCGCGCCCGGGCCCGGAGTCGACCAGGTCGGCGACACGCTGAACGGCGGCACCGGCAACGACGTCATCCGCACGCGCGACGGCGAGGTCGACCGCATCACGTGCGGCGACGGCAACGACCGCGCGCTGCTCGACGAGGTCGACGTCATCGTCGACGCGACGGCCGCCAACCCGAAGGGCTCGTGCGAGGTCGTCAAGCGCAAGGCGCCGAAGGCCAACGAGTCATCGGCCGAGGACGCGCGGGAGTCTTCCTAGCCCGCCTCGTGCGCCGGGGGTGCGGCGACTGCACTCGCCGCACCCCCCGCCGCGCGCACCCACTCCGGCGCTGACGGCAGCCGCGCGTACAGCGCGCGCAGCTCGTCGACGTCGTGAGCGAACCAGCCTGAGAGGAACTGCGTGTACGCGCGAGCGAGCGGCGGTTCGTCGCGTCCGTTCAGGACCGCGCGGGCGAGGCATCCCGCGTGCCGGCCCGACAGCAGCGCGCGCAGCACGCCATGCGACGACGCCGGGTCGAGCACGGCGGCAGCGTCTCCGGCGAGCGCGTAGCCGGAACCGGCGGCGTGGCGCACCAGGCGCCAGCTCACGTCCGCGCTGCGCTTGCGCCCGTGCGGCTTGAGGCCGGCGAACTCCGCCGGCAGGTCCGCCGCGCCCGTGCCCGCCAGGTCAAGCCGCGCCCAGGCATACAGGCCGTCGGCGACGCGCGCGGTCCAGGTCCAGCCGCGTTCGTCGGCCATGATCGCGGGCGCCCCGTCGCGCGCAGGACAGCGTCCCGCGGCGTAGCCATAGCGCACGATGAGCATCGGCGAGCGCTCGTCGAGCTCGAGTGCGAGCCGCCGGGCGAGCCAGTGACCGCTACCCGCGGCGTCGATGACGTACCGGGCGCGGACGACGCCGGTGGCCGTCCGCACGCCGCAGACCCGCCCGTCGCGCAGCTCCGGCGCGATTGCGCGGACACGCTCGTGGAGCACGGCCCCGAGCTCGAGCGCGCGCTCGACGAGCAGCGCGTCGAACCGCGCACGCCACGCCTGGTAGCCACGCCACGGACCGTTGGCATCGCCGCCGTAGGCTTGGAATCGCGGTGCGCCGCCCCAGCTGACGTGCACGCCCTCGTGGCGCGGAAAGCCGGCGTCCGTCACGCGATCGAGCACGCCGAGCTCGCGCAGCGGCGCGTCGATCCCGGGATGCAGCGTCTCTCCCGGGCGCTCGCGCGGAAACGCGCTGCGCTCGAGCAGCGCCACCCGCAGCCCGGCACTCGCGCACACGATCGCCGCCGCCGCGCCCGCCGGCCCGGCGCCGACGACGGCGACGTCTAGTTCGTCCTGATGGCCTGCCATGCGCCGCCCGTCCGCTTGACGAGCAGCCGCGGCAGCGCGCCGGCGTACAGCGTCGCCCGCTCGCCGATCTGCATCCGCACCTTGCGGTGGTCGTCGCTGTCGAGCTCGTCGCCGCGGCGGCCGAACTCGAGCCGGTAGCGCTCGCCGGCGAGCGTCACGCCCGTCGCGCTCTGCGCCTCGTCGAGCTCGTCGTCGCCGGCCTGCACGGCGCGGAACGACAGCAGCCGCCAGTCGCGGTCGTCGGGCTCGATGCCGAGCGCGAGGTACGCCCGCGCGGCGACGAGCACCCGCGCCTCGTACTCGACGACGCCGACCTTCCCGGTCAGCGCGAGCGTGAAGCCGCCGTCGAGCGCCGTCTGCACGTAGTCGACGTAGTCGAAGTGCGTGTACTCGACGACCTGCGGCTCGATCATGCGCGGGCCGGGCACGCCGTCCCAGGGCAGGTCGCCGACGCTGCCGATCTCCTCGTCGGTGAGCGGCGTGGCGGTCGGCCACGCCTGCGAGAAGCTGCGCCCCGAGTCCGGCGCGACCGCCGGCCAGAACGACGACAGCGCCGCGCACAGCTTCGCGTCCTCGGGAAACGGGGAGCCGAGGCCGTAGGCGGCGAGGTGGGCGACGCCGTCGGTGCGGTCGCGGCTCGTGTCCCAGCCGGGCGCGAAGACACCGGCGGCGCCGTCGGGCAGGTGGGCGTGGCGCGCGGTCGGCGCGACGTCGAGCGGGCGCTGGGCGGCGACGACCTCCGCCGGCAGCGACACGATCGCGCTGACGGTGTCGTCCTCGGCGCGGAAGTCCACGTCGGGCAGCCCGAGGTTCGGCGCCAGCCGCTCGTCGGACAGCGTCAGCGGCGGCGTCTGCCACACGCGCCCGCGCAGCGCCGACGGCACGCGCTGGGTCCACCACTCGACGAGCTCGCGCTGGTCGCAGTCGGGGTAGAAGTCGGGCGCCGTGACGAGCGAGTAGGCCGGGACGTTGCGCGGCACCTGCACCGCGAGCTCGGGCAGCTCGGCGACGATCGAGCCGTCGCCGCTGAAGTCGACGTAGTGCAGCGCGCGGTAGCCGCCCGCGCGCACGCGCTCGGCGACGCCCGGCTCGTCGCCCAGGTCCTCGATCTCGCCGTCGGCGCCGACGGCGTGGCGGACGTGCACGTACTCGGGCGCGTGGCGGAAGTTCTCCTCGTCGCGGATGAGCAGGCTCGGCGACCAGCCGTTGTCGGCGTCGGCGGGCACGCGGAACGTCAGCGGCTTGCCGGCGTAGCTCGCGGCCTCGACGAGGTGCGAATGCACCACCGGGCTGAGCACCCCCGGGCCGAGCGCGTCGTCGAGCTCGGCGATCCCGTCGCGCATGACGAACGGCGGCTGGTCGATGTCGGGCGCCTTCCAGCCGGTGTTGTGGCCCTGCCGGCTCAGCTCGCGGTGCACCCGGCGCAGCTTCTCGTTGACGTGGCGCGCCTCGAGCGACACGGACAGCGAGAGCCCGCGCAGGCACTCGTCGCCGGCGAACAGCTTGTGCAGCGGCACCCAGAACGTGCGGGCGTCGTCGCCGGCGGCGTTGGCATCGAAGAACTGGGCGAGGCTGAAGTTCATCGGCCCGAAGAGCTCGTAGAGGCCGCGCAGCTGGACGGCGAGGTACGGCGCGAACTGCGAGGGCAGCACCGCGATCGCGTGCTCGTCGTCCTCGACGAACGGCACGAAGCCGCGGCGCGCGGCGTCGTAGCGCGGCTCGGCGGTACCGACGCGCGCGACGCCGGTCCGCGAGAAGCACACGTCGGCGTAGCGGCGGTGGACGCTCTCGGGTGCGGGGCGGTACTCGGTCGCGAAGACCGCGACTGCCATGAGGGCACCGGGAAAGCGCGCCCCGATCTCCGCCAGCGACGGCGTCTGGATGCCGAAGACGAGGTTCTGCGCGGCGTCGATCTCCGCGAGCGTGGGAAACTCCTCGAGCGGCCGGCCGTCGGCGCCGGTCAGCACGTTCGGCGAGGCGAACGCGTGATACAGCAGGCTCTCGGCGGGCCTGCCCGGCTCGATCGCGCGAGTGCCCTCGTCGGCGAAGTCCTCGAAGCCGGGCACGTCGCGATCGATCGCGTCGAGCTCGCGCAGGAGCTCGGCGCGCAGGTCGGCCGCGCCGATGTCGAGGCCGTGCGCGGCCAGCAGCTCAGCCCAGCCGGCGGGCGCGAGGCGCTCACAGGCGGCGGTCACATCGTCGATCAGCGCCATCGGGTGCCCCATTTAACACGCCCGGCGCGTAGCCGCGCCACCGTTCAGGGAAAGTGAACAACGTTCGCCCGCCCCTCACGCCCGACATGTGACGACAGGCTAGGGACAGCAGGCTAGGGATAGCCATCCGGTCTAGAGAGGACGCCTCTTCCCCGTGGCGTCCTCTCTTTTTTCCCGCGCGCGGTCTCGTCCCTGCGCCTGTCGTCCCAAGGGGACGGCTCCACGGCGGGGGGCGGCCTACGCGGCAGCCGAGTAGATCGCGAGCGGGGCGGTGACGTTCTTGAAGCTCCGCGCACCGCGCTCGGCGAGCGTCATGCCGCCGCGCGTGGCGAGGCACGTGCGGGTGGCGGCGCTGATGAGCACCTCGCCGGCACCGGCGGAGTCCGCAAGCCGGGCGGCGATGTTCACCGTCGCGCCGTACCAGTCGCCCGCACGCTGGACGGCGGTGCCGGAGTGGACGCCCATGCGCAGCGGCGGGCACCAGCCCTCCTCGGAGAGCTCGCGCGCGATCTGCAGGGCGAGGTCGACGACCCGCGCCGCATCGTCGCCGCGGATCATGACCGCGTCGCCGAGCTTCTTGATGACCTCGCAGCCGTGGTCGTAGGCGAGGTGGGTCGTCGCCGCCTGGAAGGCGAACGCGACATCGGCCGCGGCTTCGTCGCCGACGCGCTCGGTGAACGACGTGTAGCCGACGAGGTCGGCGAACAAGAACGTGTGCTGCACCCCCGCTTCCATGTCATCTGGGCGTGACGAATGCATGAACGCCGTACATCCGCCACCGGCCGACCGTTCTTCGAAAACGAACGTGGGCTACCGGCGCGGGCCGCCGTCGTCGATCCGCCAGCGCACGGGGCGCTGCGGATCGGGGCGGTAGACGCAGAACGTGCCGGTGTGAACGGCGTCGTCGAGCGCGCGCCCGAGCGCCGGGTCGTAGCCGGCGATGCGCTTGAGCGTCGAGCGGATCGCGCGCGTGACGTTGACCCGCGCGCGCTCGGCATGCGAGCCCGACTGGCGGTCACGGCCGCCGATGCCGACCGACCGCGCCAGCTCGCGGCTGATAAAGCCGAGCTCCTCCTGCGCGCGCCGCACCCGGTCGTCGTCGCCGGCGGCCTCGGCCTCGGAGATCTCCTCGCCGAGCGCGTCGATGCGCGCGCGGTAGGCGCTCTTGGCCTGCGCGTCGAGCGCCGGTCCGGCACCGCCCTGCAGGCCGCCGCGGCCGGCGATGTGGCGGCCCCCGCCGCCGACGGCGCCGCTCGCGGGTTCGCCGCCGTCGATGGCAGCCACGAGGTCGAGGCTGTGAATCTCGGTTCCCGGGCGCGCGAGCAGCAAGGCGAGCAGCCGTACGCCGCGCCCGTCGTTGAGGTGCAGCGTGCGCTGCTCGTGGCTGATCGTCCACACGTCGCCGGCGCGCCGCAGCGTCGAGAGCTTCGGCGGCTTGGCGACGGCGGCCGTCGTGACGGCGGGACGGGCGGGCGGCGCGCTGGCCCGCGGGC
>JBOGYT010000225.1:0-5767 GCA_050696955.1 Solirubrobacteraceae bacterium
CTCGCCGGGAAGCTGGGCCTGGAGCCCGTGCCCGCCGAGGAGGCGCTCGAGGAGCGCGAGCGCGCGGAGCTCGAGGGCCGCATCGAGCGGCTCCAGCGCCGCCGCGAGCAGCTCGGGCCGGTCAACCCGCTCGCGAAGGACGAGTACGAGGAGGCGCTCGCGCACGTCACCGAGCTCGAGGATCAGCGCACCGACCTCGAGACCGCGATGCGTGAGCTGCGGGCGCTCATCAGCGAGACCGACCGTCAGATCCACGAGACGTTCGAGGAGACCTTCGAGGCCGCCGCGCGCAACTTCGCAGAGCTCGCCGGGCAGCTCTTCCCCGGCGGTCGTGGTCAGCTGCGGCTCGTGAAGGAGGACAGCGGGATCAAGGGCTTCGCGGGCGAGCCGGGCCCCGACGCCGGCGCGGCGGCCGAGGATGCCGCGGACGCCGCCGCCGAGGCCGAGACGGCCGCCGAGCGCGAGGAGGACCTGCTCGGCGTCGAGATCGAGATCACGCCCGCCGGCAAGTCGATGAAGCGCCTCACGCTCCTGTCGGGCGGCGAGAAGTCGATGACCGCGATCGCTTTCCTGTTCGCGGTCTTCCTCGCCCGGCCGTGCCCGTTCTACATCCTCGACGAGGTCGAGGCGGCGCTCGACGATCCGAACATCACGCGCTTCCTCGACCTGCTGCGCCGCTACGCCGACCGCGCGCAGTTCATCGTCGTCACGCACCAGAAGCGCACGATGGAGGCCGCCGACACGCTCTACGGCGTCTCGATGGGCGACGACGGCGTCTCCAAGGTCATCTCGCGCCGGCTGCCGCGCGAGGATGGCGCGCAGCCAGCCGCCGGCGCCGCATGAGCGGCGTGTGATCCGGGCGCGACTGGGTAGGCCATCGTGACACGACCACGGAGAGAAACATGGCCGACGACCCCGCACTGAAGACCGACGAAGAGCTTGTCGCGGATCTCCCGCCGAGGGATGGAAGCGCGAACGACCCGGCTGCCAGGGCCGAGTCCTACCTCGAGGACAAGAACCTCGACGACGATCGCGCGGCGCTCGAGAAGCTGCAGAAGGATCTGCCCTCGTCGGGAGCCTAGATACCCGCGGGCAGCGACCGGCTACAGCCGCTTCTCAGCCCAATAGTTCGCGATGTGGTTGGCGTTGTACTTCGGGATCTCGGCGTAGCCCGCCGACCGGAACAGCGCCTGCCCGTGGACCTGCTCGGGCCCGCTGTCGAGCCGTACCCGCTCATAGCCGATCTCGCGCCCCGCGTTCTCGAGCGCCTCGAGCAGCCCGCGGCCGACGCCGCGCGACCGCGCGGCGGGCGAGACGTACATCCGCTTGATCTCCGCGACGGCGTCATCCAGGCGCCGCAGGCCGCCGCATGCGACCGGCTGCCCGTCCTCGTAGCCGACGAGAAAGACACCGGTCGGGGCGACCATCTCCTCCGGGTGCGTCACCGATCCGGGGTTCGAAACGCGGCCCGGATAGACCTCGTTGAGGTGGGTGATCATCTCGCCGAGCAGGTCGCTGCCCGGCGGTTCGTCAGAACGACCGCGGCGGAAGGTCAGCATGCCGGTATCGTCGCGCACGATGGGGTATGAGGTCAGAAGAACCGATCCAAAGGACGTGCCATGACCCAGCACCGTGCTGAGCTCGAGGAGACGGCGCGCGCACTTGTGGCCGACGGCAAAGGCATCCTCGCCGCCGACGAGAGCACGCGCACGATGACCAAACGGCTCGACAGCATCGACGTCGAGTCCACGGAGGATTCGCGGCTCGCGTTCCGCGAGATGCTCTTCAGCACCGAGGGGGCCGCGGACTACATCAGCGGCGTCATCCTCTTCGACGAGACGCTCCGCCAGACCGCTTCGGACGGGACGCTCGTTCCGAAGCTGCTCTCAGACCAGGGCGTCATCCCCGGCATCAAGGTCGACACCGGTGCCAAGCCGCTGGCCGGCTCGCCCGACGAGACGGTCACCGAGGGCCTCGACGGCCTGCGCGAGCGGCTCGAGGAGTACTACGAGCTGGGCGCGCGGTTCGCCAAGTGGCGCGCCGTCATCAAGATCGCCGACGGCCTGCCGACGCGCTACTGCATCGACGTCAACGCGCACGCGCTCGCGCGCTACGCCGCGCTGTGCCAGGAGCAGAAGATCGTGCCGATCGTCGAGCCCGAGGTGCTCATGGACGGCGAGCACTCGATCGAGCGCGCGTTCATCGTGACGCGCATGACGCTGCACCGCGTCTTCGTCGAGCTCTGCCACCAGCGCATCACGTTCGACGAGATGCTGCTCAAGCCGAACATGACGATGCCCGGATACGACTCGGGGATCGACGCGAGCGTGGACGAGGTCGCCGACCGGACGCTCGAGGTTCTCTACGACACGGTTCCCGCGTCGGTGCCCGGCATCGTGTTCCTGTCGGGCGGTCAGAGCGACGCGCTCGCGACCGAGCACCTGCAGGCGATGAACGCCCGCGGCCCGCACCCGTGGAAGCTGAGCTTCTCCTACGGGCGCGCCCTGCAGGCACCGCCGCTGAACATCTGGCGCGGTGAGGAGTCCAACGTCGACGAGGCCAAGGCGGCGTACCTGCACCGTGCGAAGTGCAACGGCGCGGCGACCCGCGGCGAGTACTCGTCCGCGCTCGAGCAGGAGTACGCGGCCGCGTAGCGGCGCAGTGCATTCCGGGCCATGACAGGGCCGGTGTCCGTCATGACCGCGGAGAGGGCGCTCGACTGGCTCGCCGCCGGCACACGGGCGGTCGTCGTGCTCGATCCGGTCGCTGACCTGTTCGTCTGAACCGCCGCCGGGTTGTACTAAGGTCGCCCACCGGCCATGGCGCGCGACTGGAGCGATCTGTTCGTCACCGATGGCGGCGCGCCGCGCGCCGCCACGGACGCCCCTGCGCCCGGTGACGAAGCGCCCAAGCGCCGCCGCGGCATGTTCAAGCGCCTGCGCGAGAACATGTCCAAGACGCGCGAGGCGCTCGGCGCGGAGATCCAGGCGACGCTGCTCGAGGGCGACGTCGACGAGGAGACGTGGGAGCGCCTCGAGGAGGCGCTCATCATGGCCGACGTCGGCGCCGCGACGACCGCCAAGGTCGTGGGCGAGCTCGAGGAGGAGGCGACCGGCGAGAACATCACCGACGGCGGTGCGCTCTCAGAGAGGCTGGCCGACAAGCTCGCCGCGATTGCCCGGACCGGCGACGATCGCATCGACGTGCGCCCGTCGCCCACGGTCATCATGGCCGTCGGCGTCAACGGCACCGGCAAGACGACGACGATCGGCAAGCTCGCGTGGCACCTGCAGCGCGAGCTCGGGCTGAAGGTCGTGCTCGGCGCCGCCGACACGTTCCGCGCGGCGGCGGTCGAACAGCTCGCGGGCTGGGCGGAGCGGGCCGGCTGCGAGATCGTCCGCGGGCCCGAGGGCTCCGATCCCGGCTCCGTCGCCTTCGAGGCGGTCAGGCGCGGGCGCGAGGGCGGCGCGGACGTCGTCATCGTCGACACGGCCGGCCGGCTGCACACCCAGGACAACCTCATGGCCGAGCTCGCCAAGGTGCGGCGCGTCATCTCCAAGCAGATCGAGGGCGCGCCCCACGAGACGCTGCTGACGGTCGACGCGACCACCGGGCAGAACGGCCTGCGCCAGGCCAAGCTCTTCTCCGACGTCGTGCCGGTCGACGGGATCGTCCTGACGAAGCTCGACGGCACGGCCAAGGGCGGCATCGCGCTCGCGATCGCCGGCGAGCTCGGCATTCCCGTCAAGCTCATCGGCATCGGCGAGGCGCTCGAGGATCTGCGCCCGTTCGACGCCGACGACTTCGCGCGCGCGCTGCTGACCTGAGACTCGCCGGCCGGTTGGGGCCGCCCGGCGGCGCTCGGGCTTTATTTCCGCCGCGCGGCGCGCCCTATATTTCCCATGCATGGACGCGTGGATGGTCTGGATCCTGCTGGCGATCGTGTTCGCCGTCGGTGAGATCTTCTCGCTGAGCCTCTTCCTCGCGCCGTTCGCCGTCGGTGCGCTGCTCGGCGCGGTCGCCGATCTCGCCGGCGCGGGTGCCGCGGTGTCGATCATCGTCTTCCTCGTCAGCTCGATGCTGCTGCTCGGGTTCGTGCGGCCGATCGCGCGCCGCCACCTGCGCACGCCCGCACAGCTGCGCACCGGCACGGCGGCGCTCGTCGGACAGAACGCGATCGTGATCGAGCGCATCAGCAACGACGAGGGGATCGGCACCGTGAAGCTCGAGGGTGAGGTGTGGACGGCGCGCGCGTACGACGGCGAAGAAATCATCGAGGCCGGCCGCCGCGTGCAGGTCATCGAGATCAAGGGCGCCACCGCGCTCGTCAGCGACGCCGGGTAACCGGTTGCTCAGGAGGTAGCGATGGAATCCGGACTGGTCGTGCTCATCGTCCTCGTCGTGTTCGCGCTGCTCGTCGCCGCGAAGACGGTGCGGATCATCCCGCAGGCCCGGGCGGGCGTCGTCGAGCGGCTCGGCCGCTACCAGCGCACGCTGTCGCCGGGCCTGGCGATCGTCGTGCCGTTCATCGACCGCGTCGGCGGGTTGATCGATCTGCGCGAGCAGGTCGTGACGTTCAAGCCGGCCGGCGTGATCACCGGCGACAACGTCGGCATCCAGATCGACAGCGTCCTGTACTTCACGATCACCGACGCCAAATCCGTCTCCTACGAGGTCCAGGACCCGTTGCAGGCGATCGAGCAGCTCACGGTCACCACGCTGCGAAACGTCATCGGCGGGCTGACGCTCGAGGAGGCGCTGACGAGCCGCGACGCGATCAACGCGGCCCTGCGGACCGTGCTCGACGAGGCGACCGGCCGGTGGGGGATCCGCGTCAACCGCGTCGAGGTCAAGGCGATCGACCCGCCCGCCTCGATCCAGGAGGCGATGGAGAAGCAGATGCGTGCCGAGCGCGACCGCCGCGCCGCGATCCTCACCGCCGAGGGCTCGAAGGCGTCGGAGATCCTCAACGCCGAGGGCGAGAAGCAGGCCGCCGTCCTGCGGGCCGAGGGGGCCAAGGAGGCGGCGATCCTGCGCGCCGAGGGCGAGGCCAAGGCGATCGACACGGTCTTCCGGGCGATCCACGACGGCGAGCCCGACCAGGGGCTGCTCTCCTACCAGTACCTGCAGATGCTGCCCCAGCTCGCGCGCGGCGAGGCGAACAAGATCTTCGTCATCCCGTCCGAGTTCTCCCAAGCGCTGGGCAACATCGCCGAGCGCTTTGCCGGGCCGAACGGTCCGCCGCCCCAGCCGCCCCGTGAGGTTGCTCAGCGCCTGCGTAAACTCGCCCGGGATCACGAAGATCTTGTTCGCCTCTCCCTGTGCGAGCTGGGGCAGCATCTGCAGGTACTGGTACGAGAGCAGCCGCTCGTCGGGCGCGCCGTCGTGGATCGCCTGGAACACGGTCTCGATCGCCTTCGCCTCCCCCTCGGAGCGCAGGATCGCCGCGGTGCGGGCGCCCTCCGCCTTCAGGACGGCCGACTGCTTCTCGCCCTCGGCGGTCAGGATCTGCGACTGCTTGACGCCCTCGGCCGTGAGGATCGTGGCGCGCCGATCGCGCTCAGCCCGCATCTGCTTCTCCATCGCCTCCTGGACGGTGCGCGGCGGCTCGACCGACTTCAGCTCCACGCGGTTGACGCGGATCCCCCACCGCCCGGTCGCCTCGTCGAGCACCACGCGCAGCTGCGAGTTCACGTTGTCGCGGGAGGTCAGGGTCTCCTCCAGCGTCAGGCCGCCGATCACGTTGCGCAGCGTGGTGACCGTGAGC
>JBOGYT010000226.1:0-3600 GCA_050696955.1 Solirubrobacteraceae bacterium
CGTCTCGGCGTCGGAGACCATCCGCTTGATCTCGTCGTCCGACAGGCCGGAGCCGGCCTTGATCTCGATCTTCTGCTCCTTGCCCGTGCCGAGGTCCTTCGCCGACACGTTGAGGATGCCGTTGGCGTCGATGTCGAAGCCGACCTCGATCTGCGGGATGCCGCGCGGCGCCGGCGGGATGCCGGTCAGCTGGAACTTGCCCAGCGACTTGTTGTAGTTCGCCATCTCGCGCTCGCCCTGCAGGACGTGGATCTCGACCGAGGGCTGGTTGTCCTCGGCGGTCGAGAAGACCTCGCTCTTGCGCGTCGGGATCGTCGTGTTGCGCTCGATGAGCTTCGTCATGACGCCGCCCTTGGTCTCGATGCCGAGCGTCAGCGGGGTCACGTCGAGCAGCAGCACGTCCTTGACGTCTCCGGCGAGCACGCCCGCCTGGATCGCCGCGCCGACGGCCACGACCTCATCGGGGTTGACGCCGCGGTGCGGCTCCTTGCCGGTGAGCTCCTTGACGCGCTCCTGGACGGCGGGCATGCGGGTCATGCCGCCGACGAGCACGACGTGGTCGATCGTCGACGCGCCCTTCTCCTTGGCGTCATCGAGCGCCTGGCGCACAGGCGCGACGATGCGCTCGAGCAGCGCGCTCGTCAGCTCGTTGAGCTTGGCGCGCGTGAGGCGCATGTCGAGGTGCTTGGGCCCCGATGCGTCGGCGGTGATGAACGGCAGGTTGATCTGCGACTCCTGCGCGGTCGACAGCTCGATCTTCGCCTTCTCGGCGGCCTCGTAGAGGCGCTGCAGGGCCATCGGGTCGTTCTTCAGGTCGATGCCCTGGTCGCGCTTGAACTCGGTCGCGAGCCAGTCGACGAGCGCCTTGTCGAAGTTGTCGCCGCCGAGGTGGTTGTCGCCCGCGGTCGACTTGACCTCGAACACGCCGTCGCCGATCTCGAGCACGGACACGTCGAACGTGCCGCCGCCGAGGTCGAAGACGAGGATCGTCTGGTCGGACTCCTTGTCCAGGCCGTAGGCCAGCGAGGCGGCGGTCGGCTCGTTGATGATGCGCTTGACGTCGAGCCCGGCGACCTTGCCGGCGTCCTTGGTCGCCTGGCGCTGGTCGTCGTTGAAGTACGCCGGGACGGTGATGACGACGCTGTCGACCGTGTCACCGAGGTACGCCTCGGCATCGGCCTTGAGCTTCTGCAGGATCATCGCGCTGATCTCCGGCGGGCTGTACTCCTTGCCGCTGGCCTCGACGCGCGCGTCGCCGTTCTTGCCGGAGATGACCTTATACGGGACGATCGACTCCTCCTCGCGCACCTCGGCCTCCTTGCGGCCCATGAAGCGCTTGATCGAGAAGATCGTGTTCTGCGGGTTCGTCACGGCCTGGCGCTTGGCAACGGTGCCGACGAGGCGCTCGCCGGACGCGGGGAAGGCCACGACGGAGGGCGTCGTCCGACCGCCCTCGGAGTTCTCGATGACCGTCGGCTCGCCACCTTCCAGCACGGCCATGCAGGAGTTGGTGGTTCCGAGGTCAATGCCTATCGTTCTGCCCATGGGGGTGGGGTCTCCTTCTTGAGTGCCTAAGAAATCTGCGTCCCAGTGTAGTAGATCTTGCCGACCGCCCGGCAATGGCGTGTGCCTCGCCGCGTGGCGTGGTCAGAGCAGCGCGGACAGCGACACGGTGAGTTCGACGGCGGTGGCCGTCACCGTGTCGTGCGGCCCGAGCGCGCGGACGCTCGCATAGCCGTCGCTCGTCGGCTCGCTGTGCACCACGAGCTCGCGCTGCTCCACGTCGAGCGCCCAGTACTCGGGGACGCCGCCCTCGGCGTAGATCGCCGCCTTGCGCCCGAGGTCGAGGCGCCGCGAGCTGCGCGCCACCTCGATGACGAGCAGCGCCGCCGATGGATGCGCATCGCGGCCGGCCACCGGCGTGATCGCAAGATCCGGCTCCGGCTGGCTGAAGCGACTCCCGACATCCAGAGGCATCTGGATGCTCAGATCCAGCCCCTCACGCACCACGATCTCTGCGGCGAGGAGGTTCAGCCGGCGCAGCGCGTACGCATGACCCGGGCCCTGAGGGCTCACCTCCACGAGCACGCCGTCGAGCAGCTCGACGCGATCGTCCTTCCCGAGGATGCCCGCTCGCACCATCTCATCGACGTCATCGACCGTGAGCGGATGCACGGGCAACGACGGGTCGACGTGGATGGGCATGCCGTCATGCACAGTATCCAGAGGTCCAGCGCGGACACATTCGCCCCCGCGCGGCGTACGGGGTGGCCGTTGTACAACGACGACCGGTGTGCGACGGTTCGCGCCACGGGGACGGCAACGCGCATGCTCAGCGCACGAACACGACGAAAGGGCACACGCATGCGGTTCCTCATCACTGGCGGCGCCGGCTTCATCGGCTCTCACCTCGCCGAGGCCCTGCTCAGGAGCGGCCACCGGGTCCACATCGTCGACGATCTCTCGACGGGCTCGATCGACAACGTGCGCCACCTCAAGGCCGACGCGCGCTTCGGCTACACGATCGACACGTGCGCGAGCCCCGCGATCGTCGCCGAGCTCGTCGACGAGGCCGACGTCGTCTACCACCTCGCCGCCGCCGTCGGCGTGGACCTCATCGTCGAGAGCCCGGTGCGCACGATCGAGACGAACGTGCACTGCACCGAGGTCGTGCTCGCGCAGGCGAGCAAGAAGCGCACGCCGGTCTTCATCGCCTCGACGAGCGAGGTCTACGGCAAGTCGTCGGCGGTTCCGTTCCACGAGGACGGCGACCTCGTCATGGGCGCCTCCACGACGGGCCGCTGGTCCTACGCCTGCTCGAAGGCGATCGACGAGTTCCTCGCGCTCGCGTACTGGAAGGAGCGCAAGCTGCCGACGGTGGTCGCGCGGCTGTTCAACACCGTCGGTCCGCGCCAGACCGGCCGCTACGGCATGGTCGTCCCGAAGTTCGTGAGCCAGGCCCTCGCCGGGCGGCCGCTGACCGTCTACGGCGACGGCCGCCAGACGCGCTGCTTCTGCGACGTCGGCGATGTCGTGCGCGCGCTCGTCGACCTGATGACGGTGGGCGAGCCGGCCTACGGCGAGGTCTTCAACATCGGCTCGCAGGAGGAGATCTCCATGCTCGCCCTGGCCGAGCGGGTGCGCGCGCTGACGGGCTCCTCGTCGGAGATCCAGTTCGTGCCCTACGACGTCGCCTACGAGGCGGGATTCGAGGACATGCCGCGGCGCCTGCCGGAGATCGGGAAGGTGCGGCGGGCCGTGGGGTGGGCGCCGACGCGGGGGCTCGATGAGGTGCTGGGGGATGTGATCGGCTACCGGCGGGCGGACGCGGCCGTCGTGTGAGGTGCGGCGTCAGGTAGCCACGCTTCGCGACGCTTTGACGCCCGACACGATGCGTCGCTCGCAGATGCTGAAGACAAGCAGGCCCGACAGGAGATACAAGGGCGTCTCCAGCCACAGGAAGCGAAGCTCGACGATGCTCGACAGCGTCATCGTGATCACGACCGCGGCGATCCAGCAGGCCGCCAGCGAGCCCTCCGCCCGCGCGCTGCGGTCGACGAAGTTCATCAGGTAGCCCATCGCGAGTCCCACGATCAGCAC
>JBOGYT010000227.1:0-5024 GCA_050696955.1 Solirubrobacteraceae bacterium
TCGCCGCCGGCGCGGTGATGCTCATCGCGCTGCTGGCCGCCTGGACCGCGTGGCAGCCGCTGCGCTCGGTCACCGTCGGCCAGGACGCGATCGCCGCGCTGGACCGCGGCGACATCGCCGAGGCGCGCTCGCTTGCGGTCGCGGCGCGCGACCGCAACCCGCTGTCGATCGACCCGCTCATCCAGCTCTCCACGATCGAGTCCGCCGCGAACCGCCAGATTCAGGCGCGACAGGCGTTGGAGGATGCAGTGCGCCTGCAGCCCGCAAACCCGGTCGCGTGGCTGCAGCTCGCCGAGTTCGAGCTCTACGAGCTCAACCGTCCGACCGTGGCGCTGACGGCGATTCGCCCGGCCCTGTACCTTGACCCCCGCTCTTCTGACGCGGTTGCCGTGTTCCTAGCCGCTAAACGCCAGACCTCCTCTCGATGAAAACACTCCGACTCCTCATCGCAGCCGCGCTCATGCTCGCGCTCTCGCCGTCGATCGCCACTGCGTCCAACATGCAGGAATCGATGTTCCAGGACGACCCGCTGCTCGTCTACGCCTCCGAGGCGAAGATGAAGGCGACGCTGGACGAGCTCAAGGCGATCGGCGTCGACCGCATCCGCGTGTCGCTGTTCTGGAGCGTCGTGGCGCCCGGCAACTCGCTCGTGAAGAAGCCGAACTTCGACTCGAGCGACCCCGCGGCGTACGGCCCCGGGCACTGGGACCGCTACGACCGGCTGATCCTCGCCGCCAAGGAGCGGGGCATCCTCGTGAACCTCAACCCGGTGTCGCCGATCCCGCGCTGGGGCTCGGAGGCGGCCTCGCCGCGCGCGGACATCCAGGATCGCTACATGCCCGACCCGGTCGAGTTCGGCCGCTTCGTCGCCGCCGCCGGCAGGCGCTACAGCGGCGACTTCCAGGAACTGCCGCGCGTCGAGTACTGGTCGATCTTCAACGAGCCCAACCAGGGCGGTTGGCTGACGCCGCAATGGAAGCCCGACCCGCGCGCGCCCAAGCGCCGCATCGAGGCCGCTCCGCACATCTATCGCGAGCTCGTCAAGGCGTCCTACCAGGCACTCGCGGACACCGGTCACGGCACGGACACGATCCTCGTCGGCGAGACCGCGCCGAAGGGCGGCCAGAACCGCCGCGGCCTCACGATCCCGATCGACGCCCTGCGCTTCATCCGCAACATGTACTGCCTCGATCAGAACCGGCAGCGCTACAAGGGCACGTCGGCGCAGGTTCGCGGCTGCCCCGCGACCGGCGCGCAGTTCGTCGCCGACAACCCGGCGCTCTTCCGCGCCGCCGGCTTCGCGCACCACCCGTACGAGCTGTATCTCGCCCCGAAGCGCAGGTCGGGCGGCAAGGACTGGGTGACGATCGCCAACCTGCCCGACCTCTCGCGCGAGCTGAAGAGCATCTACGCGCGCTACGGCCAGAAGACGCAGACCAAGCGCGGCGTGCCGCTGTATCTCACCGAGTACGGCTACCAGACCCCGCCGGACCCGCTCGGCGTGCCGTTCAGCCGCCAGGCCGCCTACATCAACGAGGCCGAGCTGATCGCCTATCGCAACCCGCTCGTGCGCGCGATGAGCCAGTTCCTGCTCGTCGACGACGCGCCGATCGCCGGGGAGAAGAACAAGCGCGTCGCCTACCGCACCTTCCAGAGCGGGTTGAAGCGGCTCAGCGGCAAGCGCAAGCCCGCCTACCGCTCCTACGTCACGCCGCTGTACCTCAACAAGACGCGCCTGCGCCGGGGCCAGCGGGTGACGGTCTACGGGCTGCTGCGCGCCGCCACGGCGACGGGGAACGTCAAGGTCCAGATCCAGTTCCGATCGAAGAAGTCCAAGAGGTGGAAGACGCGCAAGACCGTGTCGGCCAAAGCCCCGCGTCACTTCCTGCGCACGCGCATCGCCGTGCGGCGCACGGGCTTCATCCGGCTGCGCTGGAAGAACGGCGCCACGCAGGTCGTGAGCCGCTCGGTCGCGGTGACGATCCGCCGCGTCGCGCCCGGCCAAAGATAGGCCGCAAAACAGGGGTATTGGAGCGCCCTCCACAATCCGCCGGCCAGCGCCCGGGATGGCGATGAAACGGCAGGGCGGCCATGACCGTTGGGGACGTCATGTTGCGATTGGTTCGGATCTCCGCCTGCACTGTGGGCCTGCTCGTCCTGCTGCCGGCTGTCGCGCGCGCCGACAGCTACCTCGTCACCTCCTGCCACGACCCGCTCGGCCGCGCCAACGCCGCCGCCGGCTGGGTCCCGTCGTCCGCCGGCAACGGCCTGACCGCCAACCGCTGCGGCGTCGCGAACGGCGGCCTCGTCGCGGCCCTCGTCACCGCGCAGCCGGTAGGTGGCTCCGACGCGCGATGGCGCTTCAGCGCGCCCGCGGGCACGCGCATCGTCCGCGTGCTGGCGAGGCGAACCACGACGAACTTCGGTCCCAGTGGCCTGGGCAAGGACGTTGCCTATGTGATGGCAACCAACCAGCAGCCACTCGAGACCTGCGACCCGTCGGCCACGACAAGCTGCGTGGCTGATCTCACCGGCGGAGTCGACAAGCAGGGGCTCAACGCCACGCACGTCGAGTTCCGGGTGCTGTGCACGAACGGCGCATCACCATGCAGCCGGCCGGTGAGCGTCCAGGCGACGCACGCCTGGGTGGCGCTGGAGGACCAGTCCCCGCCCGCCGTCTCGAAGTTCCGCGTCGTCGACGACGGCGAGACCTCGGGCAAGCTGCGCGTCCGCTTTGACGCCAGCGACGTCGGCGGCGGGCTGTACCGCACGCTGACGAAGGTCGACGGCGAGATCCTGAAGGCCAGCCCGCTCGCGGCCGCGCCGTGCGCCGACGTGGCCCCCGGCGACAACAACCACTACCAGTTCGACGTCCCCGTCCCCTGCCCGGGAGCGGTCAAGGACAAGCTCGCCACCGTCGACGTGAAGGACCTGCCGCCCGGACCGCACGGCGTGGAGATCGCCGTCGAGGACGCGGCCGGCAACCAGAAGGCGGTGTACGGCCCCGTCGAGTTCCCGCGCTTCAACGGCCCGAGCGGATCGAGCGTCACCGACGACGTCAAGAGCGTCCTGAATGCGCGGCTGCGCATGTGGTTCGTCAAGGCGCCCAAGCACGGCCGGCGCTACACGAGCCAGTACGGCACCCGCGTCGTGACCCGCGGCACCCTGCGCACCCGCACGGGCAAGGGGATCCAGGGCGCCCGGATCGACGTCTACCACATCCGCCGCGACGGCAAGCGCCGGCTGCTGAAGACCGGCCTGAAGTCCCGCCGCTTCGGACGGTTGACGCTGATCCTGCCCAACAACGTCGATACGCGGACGATCCTGTTCGCCTACCGGGCCTTGCGCCCGGGGCCGATCACGAGCCGGGCGCGCCTGCGCCTGACCGTGATCCGCGACGGCAAGATCTTCTACCGCAAGGGCAAGTCCAAGCGCTGACCGCCAGTGACCCGCTAACTCGACGCCTGCCCCGCCGTCGTCGCCGCCGGCGGCGGGGTCTCGGCGTCGATGAACTCGGGTGGCAGCGCGCCGGGCCCGCCCATCGCGCGCACGCTGACGAGCAGCTGCTCGTACTCGTCGGTGACCGCGTCCCAGGAGTAGCGCAGCGCGCGCTCGCGGGCCCGATCGCGGTAGTGCTCGACGAGCTCCGGCTCGTCGAAGAGCCGCTCGAGCTGCGTGGTCAGCGACGCGACGCCGCCCTTGCCCGAGAACGTCATGCCGGCGTCGCCGACCGTCTCGACGTTCGGCGCGTGGTCGTTGACGAGCACGCAGTTGCCCGCCGACAGCGCTTCGAGGATGACCGGGTGCGTGCCGCCGACCTCGGTCGGAGCGCAGAAGACGTACGCGTGGCGCTGAAGCTCCCAGTACCCGCGGCCGAACACGTAGCCCGGGAAGATCACGCGCGGGTCGCCGGCGCGCTGGACCTGCTTGATGTACTCGTGCGCGTAGGGCGCGCCTCCAACGACGACGAGCTTCATCCCGCGCGCTCGCTCGCCCGAGATGCGCGAGAACGCCTCGACGAGCATGTGCGGGTTGTTCTCGGGCTCCAGCCGACCGACGAAGAGGACGTACTTGCGCGGTTCGAGGCCCAGGCGTTCGAGCGTCGACGTTCCGGCGTGGCCGGGATCCTCGACGCCGTACGGGACGACGCCGATCCGGCGGCCGTAGCGCTGCTCGAAGATCTCGGCGACCGCGTGCGAGTCGGTGATCGCCGTGTCCGCCCAGCGCGGCGCGTTGCGCTCGGCGAAGCGCAGGTACGCCTTCGCGAGCGCCGGCCACTTCGAGCGGTCCGAGTCAAGGCCGTCGACGTTGATGATCGTCGGGATCCCGGCGCTGCGCGTGAGCAGGCACATCGGGCTGTTGCCGGCGATGAAGAACAGCGCCACGTCGGGCTTGATCTGGCGGGCGGCGTGGACCGCGGAGAGCAGCGTGTGGCTGAACGTGTCGAAGTACTTGTTGCGCACGGCCGGCAGGTGGACGAGGCGCGCGCCCTTGTGCTCCTTGAGGCGGCGGTCGACGACGTGCGGCCGGCAGTAGACGATGACCTCGTGGCCGCGCTGGGTCAGGCGGCTGGCCAGCTGTTCGGCGGCCGTCTCGAAGCCGCTGTAAGACGCGGGAATGCCGCGCGTGCCGAGAATCGCAACCTTCATCCGTTGGTGGCGAGGGTATACGCCTCGATGTGCCTGCGCGCCGCGGCGCGCCACGTGAATCCGGCGGCCCGCTCGCGGCCGCGGCGGCTGAGCTGCGCCCGCAGCGGCGGGTCGGTGGCGAGCGCTGCGAGCTGCGCGGCCAGCCCGTCGGCGTCGTAGGGGTCGAAATAGCGGGCGGCCTCGCCGCAGGTCTCGGTGACGCCGGGGGAGCGGGCGGCGAGCACCGCGACGCCGGCGCTCATCGCCTCCATCGTCGTGAGGCCGAAGCCCTCGTGCAGCGCCGGGTGGACGAGCGCCGCCGCGCCGCCGAGCAGCGCCGCGAGGTCCGGCTCGCGCTCGACGCGCACGCCCTCGTCCGGCGACGCGGGGCGCCGC
>JBOGYT010000228.1:0-4331 GCA_050696955.1 Solirubrobacteraceae bacterium
GCGCCGCACCCTCGCTCTCGCTGGCCTCGGCGCCGTTGGCGTCGGCGCCGTCGGCGTCGTCGGCGTCCTCGCCGCCCTGGCGCTCGACGATCGCGCCGACGAGATCGGCCTTGCGCAGCCGGCGGTAGCCGTCGAGCCCGAGCTCGGACGCGATCTCGTGCAGGTCGGCGAGTGAGCTGGACTCCAGAGCGGAGCGAGAGATGACGGACATGTGGTTCCTCCTGTGGATTCGTCGGTAGGCGCCCGGCCGCGTTGGACAGCGGCCGGCGACTCGTAGGGGAAGGACCTTACAGCTCGTGGCGGATCGCGTCTTCCAGCGCGAGCGCGCCGTCGACGTCCGCGTCGCCGCGCAGCGCCGCCCGAACGGCGAGGAAATCGGTCGCCGCGGCGACCTCGTGGACGCGCAGGATGTGCGCGCCGGCGTCGACGCCGTGCGCCAGCGCGGCGAGCGTTCCGGCGGATCGCGCGCCCGGGCTGCGGCCGGTCAGCGCGCCGATGAAGTCCTTGCGCGAGACCGCCAGCAGCAGCGGGCGCCCGAGCTCGTGCAACTCCGCGAGCGTCCGCAGGACGGCGATCGTCTGCGCCGGCGTCTTGGCGAAGTCCGGCCCGGGGTCGAGCACGATCTGCGCCTCATCCACCCCGCGCTCGACCGCGAGCTCGATCCGCTCGGCCAGAAAGCGCGTGACGTCCGCCGCAACGTCGTCGTACAGGTCGGGATCCTGCAGGCGCTCCTTCGGCGCCGCACGCGTGTGCATGAGCACGAGCGCCGCACCGGTCTCGGCGCACACGTCCGCCAGCTCGGGATCGCGCAGCCCGCTGACGTCGTTGACCATCGCGGCGCCCGCGGCGATCGCCGCCCGCGCGACGGCCGGCTTGTAGGTGTCCACCGACACGATCGCGCCCAGCTCGCCCGCGAGCCGCTCGACGAGCGGCACGACGCGCTCGATCTCCTCGGCGGGGCTCACCGGCGGGCGCTGCGTGATCGCCGACTCGCCGCCGACATCGAGGAGGTCCGCGCCGGCGTCGAGAAGCTCCCGCGCGTGCTCCACGCGCGACTCGAGATCGGGATACGCGCCGCGATCGGAGAACGAGTCGGGCGAGGCGTTGACGATCCCCATGAGCCAGGGCCGGTCGCCGAGCGCGAGCGTCCGGCCCGCCGCAGCAAGATCGAACTGACGCACTATCGGACGCGCACCTTGCGCGTGCGGACCGTCTCGTTGCCCGCCTTGTCGCGGGTCGTGATCGTCAGCGTGAACGTGCCGGAGCGCCGGTAGCGGTGCGAGGCGCGGACGAGCCGCCCGCGGCGCGATGTCCGCTTCCCGTCGCCCCACGAGAAGACCGTGGCTCCCAGGCCGGACGTGCGGTGGCCGCCGCGGCGCACGTCGCGCGCGCGCACGACGAGGCTGGCGCGGCGCTTCTTGCGCTTGTAGCGCACGCTCTGTCGCGGGCGCAGGTCGTCGACGATGATCGCGCGCGTCTTGGACCGCTTGAACTGGCCGCGGACGTCCTTGGCGATCACCTGCCAGCTGTGGCGGAAGCCGCGCAGCGGCTTGGTGAGCTTCAGGCTCGCGTTCGTCGTGACGCCGGCGAGCACGCCGTCGACGTAGACCTCATAGCGGATCGCGCCCCACAGCTCGAAGGACCGCTGCCACGTGAGCTTCGCGCGGGCCGCGACGCAGCATTTGCGCTTCGTGTAGCCGACGAAGCTGCCCGGCTCGCGGTCGCCGTAGCCGGCGACGAGCCTGCCGCCCTGGATCCACGCCACGATGAAGCCGTCGTTGCGATCGGCGGCGGCCTCGAGCCCCTTGCCCGGCGAGACCCCGCCGAGATCGCCACGCGAGAGCGTGACGTCCGGCTGGGCGACGCCTTCGAGGTACGGGCGCACGCGCACGAACGCCGGCTGCCCGAGCCCGGCGAGGATGCCCGCGACGAGGCCGTTGTCGTTGTCGGCCATCGCCGCGGTCGGGCTCGACGGCACAGCGCTGGGGATCATGACCCGTCCGCCCGGGCTGAACGTGTCGCGCTTGTCGATCGTCGCGGCCATCGGCTGGCGCGAGGTGAGGCCCGACATCGCGGCCAGCCCGACCCCGCGCGGGGTGATGTCGATGCGCGGCGTCGTCCCCTGCTCGTTGCCGACGTCGATGCCGATCGGGGGATCGAACTGGGTCCCGCGCTGGCGGCGGGCGAGGATCCGCGCGGCGCCGCCCGCCAGCACCTGGCGGAAGACGACCCAGGCGTAGCTCGAGTCCTCCTCGGCGTCGATGTCGGGCATGTCGGAGCCGACCGACGCCTTGCCGCCGAACGACGGCGGCGTGAGGTCCTGCGGCGCGTTGGAGAGCTTGGCCCCGAAGACCTTGCGCGCGTAGACGTGCCCGGTCTCGCCCCACGTCACGACGCCGACGCCGTCGGCCGAGATCGCGATCTTCGAGCGGTTGGTGCCGCCGCCTGCCGCGTAGCCGGGCACCTTGTCGGCGGGCTGGGCCAGCGTCGTCCAGCGGTTGTTCGTGCGATCGAGCCGCGAGACGCGCACGTCGCCCGAGTTGGATGTGAAGCTCGCCATCGCAGCGCCGTGGATCGACATGTCCACCGCCGGACTGCGCCCGTCGCCGAGGGCGACCGGGCCGGAGAAGCCCTGGCCGGGCGGTCGCACGACGGCGTGGACGAAGCCGCCGTTGACGAAGACGACGACGATGCGCCCGTCCGGCGCCGCCGCGAGCGCGGGCTGGGAGCTGAACCCGGCGAAGGCCCCATCGACGCGTTCGGGCGGCTGGAAGACGCCGCCCTGAAAGCGCGTGACGAAGACGTGGTCGACGCCGCCGACCGACTTGACGTACGTGAGCGCGCCGGTCCCGTCGCGCGTCAGGTCCAGGTCTCCGACGCTGCTCGCGCTGTCCAGCGGCGTCCCGGGAAACCAGGCGGCGTGGGCGGCGGAGGTCCCCGCGACGGCAGACAGACAGCAGGTGGCGCAGGCGACGATCAGCAGGCGGCGCATCAGGACAAGTTACGTGGTTCCGACGACGCCTTCGGCAGTCGACTCCGCGCGCCAGCGGTCGATGTGGGCGTCGGTTGCCGTCTCGTCCCAGTGAAGCTCGGCGGCGAGGACCGCCGCGACGCGGCCGACCACGGGACCGCCGGGATCGAGCTCGCGCCCGGCGAGCAGCCCGAGCCGGGTGCGGCGCAGCAGCACGTCGCCGATCGAGTGCGCCTGCTCGCGGCGCGCGGCGTAGACGACCTCGGCGAGGAGGTCGGGCAGGTCGGCGACGAGCGGCACGGCAAGCTCCTCGCGTTCGCGGGCGATGGCCAGCACGTCGTGTGCGGCGTGTCCGTAGCGGGCTGCCAGTGCGGCGTACACGGGCTCTGGAACACCGCCGACCCGCGGGAGTTCCGACACGGCGACCGGCGCCCCGAGCGGGATCTCGTGCGTTCGGCAGACGGCGTCGCGCGCGTCGCGCTCGACGAGCCGGTCGACCGTGAGCTTCGCCATCCGCCGCCACGTCGTGAGCTTGCCGCCGGTGATCGTGACCATGCCGCTCGACGTCTCGTAGAGCTCGGCCTTGCGCGAGATGTCGACGGACTTCTTCGGGTCGCCGGTCGAGATGAGCGGCCGCACGCCGGCGTACGCGCCGGTGAGGTCGCCGGCGGTCAGCGAGCTGCCGAAGAACGTGTTCGCGGCGTCCAGCAGGTACTCGACGTCCTCGTCGGAGGGCGGGATGTGATCGAGGTCGCCCTCGTAGTCGTTGTCGGTCGTGCCGAGCAGCGTGCGACCGAGCCACGGCAGCGCGAAGATCGAGCGCCCGCCGCCCGCCGGCACGATCGCACCGCCGCCGGTGAGCGGCAGGTCCTCGTGGCGCAGCGTGATGTGCGTGCCGCGGCTCGGGCGGATGCGCGGCACCTCGGCCTCGTCGTGCAGCTCCTCCGGGCGCAGGCGGTCCGCCCAGACGCCGGTCGCGTTGACGACGTTCGCGGCCCGCACGACGATCTCCTCGCCGCCCTCGGTGGACCGCACGCGCACGCCGGCCGCGTGGCCGGCCTGCTCGACGAGCTCGACGACCTCCAGCCGGTTGGCGCACACCGCGCCGAAACGCTCGGCCTCGGCCAGCACGGTCAGCACGAGCCGAGCGTCGTCGGTCTGGCAGTCGTAGAACAGATAGCCGGACGTCGGCGCGCGCGGGGCGAGCGCGGGCACGAGCTCGAGCACCTCGTCCCCCGAGATGACGCGGTGGCGCTCGGGGCTCCACTCCGACGGGTCGGCCGCGACCGCGCGCTCGGAGCTCGACCGGCCGCGCAGCCGCGGGCGGCCGCGCCCGCGCAGCCGCTCGACGGCCATGACG
>JBOGYT010000229.1:0-6532 GCA_050696955.1 Solirubrobacteraceae bacterium
GTCAGGCAGTGACGGGCGCTGGGTCGGGACGCACGACGACGGTGTCGGCGACGGGGACGACCTCGTCGACGGGCAGGACGGCGGCGCGCGCGTGGGCGCGGATCGCGTCGGGACTCTCGGCCTCGTAGATGCAGAAGGTCCCGAGCTCGCCGCTTTCTTCAGCGACGGCGTAGGTGCGGATCCAGCGCACGCCGGAGTCGGGCTTGTCGCCTTCGGTTGTCGAGCGGGCGGCGGCGGCCTCGAGGTCCTCGGGCGAGGCGAAGCCGTTGCGGCGGATGATCACGTAGAGGTTCATTGCTGTTCTCCCTTCGGGGGCCCCTACACGGCCCTGTGTCGGTTGGCAGCGAGACCGTACGTCCGCTTGTCGCGCGCGACATCCGCTGCATGACCGTACTTTCGGTTGGCGTATGCCGTATTTAGGATCTGTGTATGGCGGCACTGATCGGGCGCAGCATGCAGACGGCTCGGCTCGGCGCGGCGCTCGATCGGGCGCGCGCGGGGCGCGGAGCTCTGGTTTTGGTCAGCGGGGAGGCGGGCGTGGGCAAGACGCGGCTGGCGGGCGAACTTGCGCGCCGATCGCCCGACGCGCTGGTGCTGGCGGGCTCGGCGAGCCACAGCGGTTGCGCCCCCTATGGCCCTGTCGTGGCCGCGCTTCGTACCCGTTTGCGAAGCGATCCGGGTGCGCTCGCCGACTGTGGGCCGCTCGCCCCGCAGCTCGCGATGATTCTGCCCGAGCTCGGCGACGGCGCGCCCGCCGCCGACCGTGCGACCCTGTTCGAAGCGATCCATTGCGCGGTTGCCCATCTCGCCGAGGACCAGCCGGTTCTCATGGTGCTCGACGACCTGCACTGGTCCGACGAGGCGACGCTTGAGCTGCTGTCCGCCCTTGCCGATCCGCTCGGCGAGCTGAGCGTCCTCGTCCTTGCCGTCTACCGCTCCGACGGCCTGGCGCGCGATCACGGGCTGCGACGCCTACGCCACGAGCTGCGGCGCGCGGGGCGACTGGACGAGCTCGTGCTGGCACCGCTCGAGCTCGATGACGTGGCGAAGCTCCTCGCCTCAACTCTCGATAGCCCGCCATCGCCGTCGCTCGTCCGCTCAGTTCATGACTGCACGCAGGGGACGCCGTTCTTCGTCGAGGAGCTCGCCGCGGCACTACGCGTTAGCGGCTCACTGAGCCGCGGGGTCCACGGGCTCGAGCTCGCCCGCCACGGCGAAGTCCCGCTGCCCGACACCGTGCGCGACGCCGTCTTGATCAGCGCGTCGGAGCTGTCGGGGGAGGGGCGGGCGGCCGCCGAGGCAGCCGCCGTCGCGGGGGAGGCCTTCGACCTTGACCTGGTTGGATCGCTTTCGAGCCCGGACGGAGTGGCGGATCTGCTCGAGCGCGGGCTCGCACGCCAGCAGGACCCGGCGACCGGCGTCTTCCGTCACGGGCTCGCGCGCGACGCTCTTTACGCCGACGTCCCGTGGATGCGGCGCCGGAGCCTGCACCGGGCGCTGGCGGAGGCACTCGACGCAGCGCGCGCGCCCAGCCGCGTGACCGCCGTGCACTGGCTCGGCGCCCGCGACAGCGCCCGCGCGCGCGAGGCGCTTTTGCGTGCCGCGGCCGAGTCCGAGGCGGTGCATGCCTTCCGCGACGCCGCGGACGCAGGTCGCCAAGCGCTCGACCTGTGGTCGGAGGGCGAGGATGACGCGCTGCGCTACGAGGTGCTGGAGCGCTACGCGCGCTGCGCCGAGCTGTCGGGCCAGCTCGCGGAGGCGGCGCGCGCGTGGCGCGAACTCACATCCGTGCTCGACGGTGTTGAGCAGGCGTCCGCGCAGCGCCACCTTGCCGCGGTGCTCGAGCTGCGCGGTGATCGCGAAGCCGCGTTCGCCGCTCGCGGACTGGCCGCCGAGACGTTCGCCGCTCACGGGGCGCCGGCCGATGCCGCGATCGAGCACCTCGCGATGGCCAACCAGCGGCGCATTTCGGCAAGGCACGGGGAGACGATCGACTTGGTCGCCATCGCGCGAGAGGAGGCCGACCGCGCCGGCCGTCTCGATCTTCGACTGCGCGCCCTCGGGCTCGAAGGCATGGCGCGCGCAAAGCACGGCACGTACGCAGAGGGCCTGGAGATGGTGCGGGCCGCGCTCGCGGTCGCGCTCGAGCACGATCTCACCGCCGTCGCCGCCGACCTCTACCAGCGCCTGAGCGTCACCCTGTATGACTCCGCGGACTTCCGCCGCGCCGAGCAGGCGCTGGACACAGCCCTCGACCTCTGCCAGGCGACCGGCGACCGCGGCGTCGAGGTCGCCTGCGTCACGTGCATGGCGTACGTCCTGCGCGAACGCGGCGAGTGGAAGCGCGCGGCTGAGATGAGCCGAGACCTGATCGCCAGCGACACCGCAACCTGGGTTGCCGAGGGCCTGCTGGGCGCCATCCACTGCTGGGAGGGCCGTATCAGCTCGGCGCGGCGGCTGCTGACGTCGTCGCTCGCGGTCTCCTCGCGCGTGCGGCACTACAACATGGCCGTTGACTCGACCGCGGCGCTGGCGCGCGTCGCTGCCATGGAGGGCGCGCACGACCAGGCAGCCGAGCACTGCCGGTCGATCCTCACGCGCTGGGAAGACAGCGACGATCACCACTACGCGCTGGCCGGCCTGCGCTGGGCGGCGACGTTCTTCGCCAGCCGCGGCGACGCTTCGGGCGCGCACGCCTGCTCGGACGTCCTGAGCCGGGTCGCGTCGCAGACGGGGCACGCGGACGCGCTGGCGGCGCTGGGCTGCGCGATCGCCGAGACGGCACTGCTCGACGGAGACGCAGAGACGGCGGCCCAGCAGACCACGCGCGCGGTCGAGCTGCATCGGGCTCTCGACATGCCCTTCGAGCGCGCGCAGATCGAGCTGCGCGCAGGCGTTGCGCTGTCGGCGGCCGGGGAGCGCGAGGCGGCGCTCGAGCGCCTCTCGAGTGCCTACCGCACCGCGCGCAAGCTCGGCGCGCGCCCGCTGGCGGCCGAAGCCGCGCGCGAGGTCGCAGCCCTCGGCGAGTCCGTCTCTCGCCGGCTCGGGACGCGCGCGGCCGCTGACGCCGACGGCGCCGGCCTGTCGCGCCGCGAACTCGAAGTTACGCGCCTCGTGGCCGTGGGACACACAAACGCCGAGATCGCACAGGAGCTGTTCCTCAGCCGCCGCACCGTCGACATGCACCTGCGCAACATCCTGCGAAAGCTCGGGTGCCGCTCGCGCGTGGAGGCCGCACACCGCGCTGGCGAGCTGGGACTGCTGATCGGCTAAACCGCGAGCGGCCCCGACAGTCGCCTCGAGAAGGATCGTCGGCCGTGACCAAGCCGGTGACAGCGACGGCGCGCGGCTGGTGCGGATCGATGAGCTGCGACGCTGCTTGGTGGCCGCGTTCGCGCGCCTTGGACTGACGTCTGAGGATGCCGAGGGAGTCAAGTCCCGGGACGTGGTGTAGGAGTTCGCTTGCACGAACTTCAATGCGTTGGTCGCGCCGCCCGGCGGCCGCACGGCGGTCTTCGGCACCAACCCGTTTGCCTACGGCATTCCCGCTGGGCGCCATCAGCCGGTGGTCCTCGACGTCGCCACGACCGTGATCTCGATGCAGAAGGTCCGCGTCGCCGCCCAAGAGGGCAAGCCGATGCCCGAAGGAGTCAGCTTCGATCGCGGCGGGCGTCCGACCACCGACCCAGCGGAGTTCTTCGACGGTGGGTTGATGGCGCCGCTGGGCAATCCGCACGCTCCACACAAGGGCTTCGGTCTGGCGCTGCTCGTCGATGCGTTGGCCGGCGTGCTGAGCGGAGCCGGATTCGCGCAGGGGGTCGCCGGTGGCGCGCCTGGGAACTTCCTCTGGGCGCTCGACCTGGAGGCGTTTACGCCGCGGCAGGAGTTCCTGGCGCGAATCGACGCGCAGATCGATCAGATCAAACAGGGCGCGCGGCTCGCCGGCGTCGACGAGCTGCTGGTCCCCGGCGAGCGCGGCCAGCGACGCTGCCTGGAGTGCATCGCCCGTGGCGTCGTGCCGCTCGCGCCGGCGAGCTGACAGATACTCGCCACGGCCTGCAACGCGCTGGCCTCCCCGCTACCCGCCGTCCTCGACGATTGATCGAGCGTCCGCCGTCGCTCCGTTGCGAGGCGACGCTGTTGCCACCCGGTGCCCGACTCCGCTGAAACGCAACGCGGCCCCGACAGTGCTCCATCTCGCGCGAGACGAAAGCGCCATGAACCGGTGGATCGGGGACGCCGGCAGAGTGCGCGTATGCAGAGCGCTGACGCGCTATGCGGCCAGAGCGCGCGTGGCGCCTGCCGGAGCGAAGGGCTGGTTGCGGGTGAGCATGTGCCAGATGGCCTCGGCCAGGCGGCGGGCGATGTCGACTTGAGCGACCTTGGCGCCGCGCTGCTTGACCAGGCGCTGCTTGTTGAGCTGGTAGCGGTCGCGGTAGACGTCGTGGCGGCAGGCGTGCATGGCGGCTTCCATCAGCGCCCAGCGCAGGTACTTCGGGCCGGCGTGCGTGAGCGGGCCGCGGCGGTCGGTGCCGCCGGACTGGTAGACGCGGGGGCACATGCCGGTGTAACCGGTCAGCTTCTTCGGTGACGAGAAGCGATCGATGTCGCCGATCTCAGCGGCGATCGTGTAGCCGAGCACCCAGGCGATCCCGGGCACGGTCTGCTGCAGCGGGATGTAGCGGTGATCGGCACCCAACTGCTTGAGCTCGCGATCGATGCCGGCGATCTCTGAGTCCAGGTCGTCGATCATCGACACGCAGGCGAGCACGCCCGACCGCCACGGGTCCGGGACGTCCAGCCCGTCGAGCAGCTCGCGGGCCTTGCGGCCGAAGAGGTCTGACACCGCGCAGCGGTGACCGAAGGCCAGCAACTGGGCGTGGACACGATGCTTCAGCGCCGAGCGCTTGCGCACCAAGAACAGTCGCCAGCGTGCCCGCTCGCGCTCTTGGCGCTGCTCGAAGCCCGGTAGCCAGATCGCCGGCACCCTCCCAGATCGCGGCGCGAGAGCTCCGCCAGCACCCACGCGTCGATGCGGTCGGTCTTGCACGCCAACGGCCCGAGGCCCTTGACCTTCTGCGCATCGGCGACCTCGACCTCCGAGCCACAGCGCTCCAGCGTGTCGTGCACGAACCGCGCGCCGTTCATCGACTCGACCGCCGCACGAACCGCGATCGGCCCGTGATGCAACTCGACGCGGCGCGAACCCGCGCAGCCCATCACCGTCCCGGTGGCGCCGCCCCGACCTCAACACGATCGCCCTGCTGATCGAGCAGGCAATAGTCCAGCCGACGGCGACTGAGATCCACTCCAGCGTGCAAATGAAGACGGGCCTCCTTCGAGCTCGCTCCTTCGATGACACGCCGGAGCGTGGCACCGAGGGAGGCCTCCTGCATGACACTCAGTCCTGAGCACGGGCCTGCATGACCCGTGATGGGTGGCCCACCCCTGGCCACGGCGCGAGCACCAGCACGAGCCGCGCGTCGCTGAGAGCGCGCACCGTCCAGCGCTCGCTGGGTTCGAAGTGCGAGAGAAATCCGCTGCCGCCGGTCACGCTGTCGCCGTCTTGGGAGATCTCGATCTCGCCGTCGGCGACAACCAGGTAAGAGCGCTCGTGGACCTGATGCTCTTGTAGCTCCTCCCCGCCGGGCAGCAGGATGGCGATCGCTCGGGTCTCGTCGTCTGAGCGCAGCACCTGCGGGTGGTGGGGCTCAATAGCCAGCGAGCGGATGTCCCAACTGTCCATGACCGTCTCCTCATGTCGCGATCTCGGCCAATGATTGCGCGGCGAGCAAGCTCCGCCGCGGTCGGGCCGCTGGCGACGAACCAGCGATTCCCGTACCCGCACACGAGCAACCGGTCGTCCAGGCACGCCGTCCTCAGCCATGGCGCTGATTTCGACGAGCAACGGGCCCGCTCAGACTGCCCTCCTCGCGCGCCGAGCAGCACCGCGTATGCGGGCGGTTGCGCGATCTTCACGACATCCACGATCGAGCGCGGCACCATGCACCTGCGAGCTGAACCCCCGTCGGCTCGCTGAAGCAATGACAGGATGACGTCCGTCGGCCCAACGGGAGTTGGACCCACTCCCCGGCCGGCGGGCTGATTCGTTCTCGCGCGAGCTCGTCGCGAACCTGATCCCACTCATGCCTTGTGCTTATGACTGACGGCGAACTGCGTCTTGGACTTATGGATCAATCGGGCGCGAGCATGTCCGTCGTTCGGTCGGCGCGTTTGGGCTGGATCGCGATCACGCGCGCGATCAGTTGGGCGTGTTCGGGGTGAGCCAGCGCGGCGCGAGCTGCGGCTGCCACGCGCGGCCGTCCTCGGCGGCGCCGTGCACGAACACCAGCGGCGGCCCCTCGCCGACGCGGTCGTAGTCTCCGTCGAACCCGGGATGCTCCAGTCTGTCCTGGGGCGGCACCGTCGTACAGGAGCTCTACCGCCACCATCCGGGGCTCGTCGCGACCCTGATCCTCATCGATACCTACGCCGGCTGGAAAGGCTCGCTACCCGACGACGAGGTGCGCGC
>JBOGYT010000230.1:0-3854 GCA_050696955.1 Solirubrobacteraceae bacterium
GTCGTGGCCCCGCGCCCGTCCAGAAGTCGGGCAGCCACCAGAACGCCCTGGCGACGCTGCGAGCGAGCTCGACCTCGCGCCGCCAGTCGCCGCGCTGGATGCGCTTGATCTGCGTGACGACGCGACCCGAAGCGACCATCCAGTACATCCGCGTCATGAGCTCGCGGTGCAGCGGCGTGCCCTTGCCGATGAGCTCCGCGAGCACTGCATCGATCCCGTCGACGAGGTCGATGTGCATCTTGGCGTGATCGCGCGGGACGCGGCCGAGCTCGTACATCCACCCGCTGAACGTGCGGTTGCGCACGACGACATGCGGCGAGTAGACCCATACCGGGTCGCGGCGGGCCATCTCGCCCATGATGCGCAGCTGCGGCCACGTCGGGTGGTCCTTGGCGCGGTCGCCGACGCTGGCGGCCGCCGCGAGCCACCGCTCGCGGTGCACGACGTTCGTCGAGATGTAGCCCCACATGAGCCCAACGCCGTCGATCACGTCGTGCATGCCGCGATAGGCGCGCGTCGTGAGCGGCGGCGGACGGTACGGCGCGGCGTCGGGCTCGCCGCGGTCATGCAGGTCGGCGCCGAAGTTCGCCCAGCTGACGCAGTAGCCGCTCGCGTCCGGGAAGCGCTCGATCAGGCCGATCACGTGGCGCAGACCGCCGTCGACCATCTCGTCGTCGGAGCCCAGCAGCCAGCAGAAGTCCCCAGCGGCGAGCTCGACGACGCGCATCATGTTCCCGGCGAGCCCGATATCGGCCGCGTTGCGCGAGTAGGAGACCGGCACCGGCGAGCGCTCGGCAAGCTCGCTCACCATCTCCGCCGTCCCGTCGCTCGACGCGTTGTCGCTCACGCAGATCTCGACGCGATCGTGCAGCTCGGGCTCCAGCTGGTCGAGCACGGACAGCATCGCGACCCGCAGGACCTCCGCCCGCCGTCCGTGGGTCGGGATGCAGACCGACAGCGTCGCTGGCACGGCCGCGCATCCTACGCGGGCCGGTTTCCTCGCCCATCTCGCCGCGCGGCGATCGGGTAGGTTCGGGCCGGTGACGCAGCGCGCGGCGCAGCCTCAACCTGTCCCGCAAGGCACATCGGGCGGGCAGTGCTGCCGCTTCTGCGGCGCGCCGCTCGAGCACGTGTTCGCCGACCTGGGCATGTCGCCGCTGGCGAACTCCAACGTCCCGCTCGAGCGGGCCACCGCGATGGAGCCGTTCTATCCCCTCTGCGCGCTCGTCTGCGAGCGCTGCCGGCTCGTCCAGGTGAAGGACACCGAGAGCCCGCGGTACATCTTCAGCGACGAGTACGCGTACTTCTCGTCGTACTCGAGCTCGTGGCTCGAGCACTGCCGGCGCTACGTCGACCAGACGGTGCAGCGGCTCGGGCTCGACGGCTCGAGCCAGGTCGTCGAGCTCGCCTCCAACGACGGCTACCTGCTGCAGTACTTCGTGGAGCGCGGGATCCCGGCGCTCGGCGTCGAGCCGACCGCGAACACCGCCCAGGTCGCGCTCGACAAGGGCATCCCGACGCGGATCGAGTTCTGGACCGCCGAGGCCGCGCGCGCACTCGCCGCCGAAACCAGGGCGGATCTGCTCGTCGCCAACAACGTGCTTCCCCACGTGCCGGACATCAACGACTTCGTCGCCGGGATGAAGATCGCGCTGAACGACGGGGCCACGATCACCGCGGAGTTCACCCACCTGCTCAAGCTCATCGAGCTCAACCAGTGGGACACGATCTACCACGAGCACTTCTCGTACTTCTCGTTCGCGAGCGCCGAGCGCCTGTTCGCGCGGCACGGGCTGCGGCTGTTCGATGTCGAGGAGATCCCGACGCACGGCGGGTCGCTGCGGGTCTACGGCTGCCACGCCGAGGACCCGCGCGAGCGCAGCGACGCCGCGCGCGAGCTGCTCGAGCGTGAGCGCCACGCCGGCCTTCAGGACCTGCAGACCTACCTCGGCTACGGCACGCGCGTCGTCGAGGACAAGCGCCAGATCCTCGACCTGCTCATCGGGCTCAAGCGCGCGGGCAACTCGATCGCGGGCTACGGGGCCCCGGCGAAGGCCAACACGCTGCTGAACTACTGCGGCGTGGGCCGCGACGTCCTGGACTTCACGTGCGACGTCAATCCGCGCAAGCAGGGACACGTCCTGCCGGGAACGCACATCCCGATTCTCGCCCCCGCTGCGATCCGCGAGCGGCGGCCCGACGTCGTGATGATCCTGCCCTGGAACATCAAGGACGAGATCATGGATGAGCTCTCCTACATCCGCGACTGGGGCGGTGTATTCGCCGTGCGCTCGCCGGAGCTGCGGCTCTTCGAATGAGCCGGCGCGTGCTCGTCACCGGCGCGACGGGCTTCATCGGCCGCCACACGCTGGCGCCTCTGCGCGAGCGCGGGTTCGACGTTCACGCCGTGACGAGCGGGCCGCTGCCGCCCGACGCGGGGGCGCGCTGGCACCGTGCCGACCTGCTGTCGGACGCGGGCGCCGGCGACGTGATCGCGGCGGTGCAGCCGACCGACCTGCTGCACCTCGCGTGGTACACCGAGCACGGGCGCCTATGGAGCGCGGCGGAGAACCTCGACTGGGTCGCGGCCACGCTGCGCCTGGCGCGAGCGTTCGCCGGGCACGGCGGCCGGCGGGCGGTCGTCGCGGGCACCTGTGCGGAGTACCGCTGGGACGTGCCCGGACCGTGCGTCGAGGATGCCACGCCGCTCGAGCCCGCGACGCTCTACGGCGCGTGCAAGAACGCCGTGCGGGCCACCCTCGAGGCCGCTTCGGGAGAGCTCGGGATGGAGCTTGCCTGGGCGCGCCTCTTCAGCCTCTACGGCCCGGGCGAGGCGCCCGCCCGGCTCGTGGCGTCGGTCGTCGCCTCGCTGCTCGACCGGCGGCGGGTGGCGACCAGCGACGGCCGGCAGATCCGCGACGTCCTGCACGTGCAGGACGCCGCCGACGCGCTGGCGGCGCTGCTCGAAGGCGAGGTCACCGGCGCGGTCAACGTCGGCTCCGGCGAGGGCCGCCCGCTGCTCGACGTCATCACGGCGATCGGCGGCGCGACCGGCCGCGGCGACCTGCTCGACATCGGCGCGCTGCCAAGGCGCGCGGGCGATCCCGACGAGCTCGTCGCGAGCGCGGTGCGTCTGCGCGACGACGTCGGCTTCAGCCCGGCGATCGGGCTGGAAGAGGGGATCGCGCGGACGGTGCGGTGGTGGTGCACGAACAGCATCGACAAGGGATGAGGGAGCGGGGCGCCGCGGCGGGACGCGCGGCGCATGCTTCAGTGACCACCCGCGCGTTCAGCGGCCGAGAGGGGTCACGTGTGCATGCATATCGTGCTCGAGTGACCCAGCTCGCCGGGCAGCCGGTTGAGTGGTCACTCAAGCATGTGAACGGACTGGCCGCTCGCGGGCATCCCGGCCGCCCCGGATCGCATTCCTGTATCGATGCAGTTCGTGCACCACCGCGCGCGGCCCTGACTCACTCCCCTATCCGTCTCGCGGGCTCCTCTACCCGCGCGGCCTCGAGCGCCCGCAGCCGGCGCTCCACCTCGCGCAGGCCCTGCAGAGCGAGCGCCTCCACCCCGTAGCCGCGGTGGGTCATCTCGCGGATGTCCGCCGCGAGCGCTTCGATGGCGTCGATGAGCGCACGGTCGACCTGGCGCTCGTAGGCGCTGTAGGGCTTCATGACGCGCAGCACGAGGCGGCGCAGCGAGCTGCGCACCGGCCGGGAGCCCGATCGGGGGGCGGGCCGCGGACCGGTCTGCAGGAGCGCATCCGCGGCGCGAGCGTGCGACCGCGCCGGCGGATCCTCCCAGCCGCCGCGCGGTTCGGGCAGGCGCGCGGCGATGTCGCGCAGCAGGCC
>JBOGYT010000231.1:0-10347 GCA_050696955.1 Solirubrobacteraceae bacterium
CATGCGCCAGAAGGACATTCCGGGCGCACGCATGGTGATGATCGTGACCAGGAAGTTGAGCGCGGTCATGATCGAGGACGCACCGGCCCACTGGACGCCCATCTGGAACATGAGGTTCCCGTCCGCCTGCTGCACGGCGAGCGGGACGTAGTTCGTCCAGCCGGCCGCGAAAGCCCCGCCGTCGGGGACGAGGTAACTCGAGATCATGATCAGGCCGGCGATGGGAAGGAGCCAGTAGGAGAGGGCGTTCAGACGCGGGAACGCCATGTCCGGCGCCCCGATCATGAGCGGGATCACGTAGTTCGCGATCCCGGCGAACACCGGGATGATGAACAGGAAGATCATGATCGAGGCGTGGACCGAGAACAGGCCGTTGAAGGTGTTCGGGTCCACGAACTGCGTGCCGGGCTGCGCGAGCTCCGCGCGCATCAGCATCGCCATCAGGCCGCCGGCGATGAAGAAGAACATCGTCGTGACGATGTATTGGATGCCGATGACCTTGTGGTCGGTGTTGACGCGGAAGTAGTCGCGCCACGAGTGCGCCCCGTGACCCGAGTGGTCCTCGGGCCGCGTCTTGCGGCCCGCCGCCCAGTAGAACCAGTAGTCGAACGCGCCGAGGCCGATGAGGAACCCGAACGGCGCGAGGAAGAGGGCCAGCTCGAGGACCGCGGTGCCCTTGATGAGCGGGTCGAGGTCGTACCAGCTGCGGAAGATGATGATGATCAGATACGCCAGCGCCACACCGAACACGGTGTGCAGAGCGGCCCTGTACATCCCGGGTCCTCTGAACTTCGCGACCATCTACACGCTCCTCGCAGTCTGGCTCACTTCGGCCGAGAGGGTATCGGTGCGGTCCCTGACCACGCGCTCCTCCATCGGGGTCATCCGGCGGCCGCCGGCTCGGCCGGCGCCTTCTGCTTCGCCAACCACTCGCTGAACTCCGTGGGCGTGACGACCCGCGCCGTGTTGCGCATGACCGAGTGGCCGAGACCGCACAGCTCGGCGCACACGACCGGGTAGCTGCCAAGCCGGGCCGGCGTGATCCGGTAGGACGTGTCGATGCCGGGCACGGCGTCGATCTTCATCCGGAACGCCGGGACCCAGAAGTCGTGCAGGACGTCCGGCGACGTGACGATGAACTTCACCGGCTTGCCGAGTGGCAGCACGAGCTGGGTCGACTTGACGGGCTTGCCGCCGGACTGCGGGTACTCGAACGTCCACGCGAACTGCTGCCCGGTCACGTTGATGCGCATCTCGTTGGCCTGCGCCTCCTCGATGTCGCGCAGGACGACGTAGGAGTACGAGCACAGCGCGACGAGGATGATCGCCGGGATCGCCGTCCAGATGATCTCCAGGCGCGTGTTGCCGTGGATCGGCGGGCCGTCGAGGTCCTCCTCGCCCGGACGCATGCGGAAATGGCGCACGCTGAACAGGACGATGATCGAGACGAGCACGAAGACCGGGACGGACGCCCAGATGAGCACGTCCCACACGGTGTCGACCTGCCGCGCCTGGGTGGAACCCTGCTCGGGGAACCACTCGATCGCGATCCCCATGGCGATGCCGATCGCCGAAGCGATCACCCCGTGGATCACCATCCACACCACCGGCGTGCGCTCCTGGCGCCCTCTCTCCTTGCCCATGCGGCCCGGCATCCTATGGGCTTCGAGCGACGAACGACAATCCGGTACCGGTGCGCTCGGCGCCCGGCCGCTCGGCGCTCGTGCGGGGTGTTACGAGCTTCGCTGAGCGGCTGCTGCCAGCGTGCTTCAGGCGGCCGCGCGCGCGCCGGCGTGATACCGGCGCATGTCGCGGAAGGCGGAGGGGGCCAGCCCGTGGCGGCGGCGGAAGGCCTTGGCGAACTGAGCGGGCTGGCGGTAGCCGACCCGGTGCGCGACCTCGCGCACGGTCAGACCGCGCGTGGCGAGCAGTTCCGCCGCGCGCTCCATGCGCACGGCCGTGAGGTGCTCGCGGAACGTCGTCTTGCCGATCTCGGCGTACGAGCGCTGGAGCTGGCGGCGCGACGAAGCCACGCGGCGAGCGATCTCGTCGAGCGACAGGTCGGAGCCGTATTCGGTCTCTACGATCGCGACCGCATCACGGAAGAGGCTCGTGCGATGACGGACCGTGGCTGGACGTTGAACGGAAATCTCCATGGCAGTGATACGGGGTTGTACCCCGACGGGGATGCGCCAGACCTCCCCAGGCACATCAACCTGGCGCCTTGGCGCTCAATTTGCAGTGAATTCAGGCTACGTGACGGCTCCGTAAGCCGGTCTGCAGCCTAATGGTCGTCGAGGTCCTCGGGCAGCGCGGCCATGGCGCGCTTCGTATCGGCGATCCAGCGGGCGATCACCCAGACCGTGATGACGAGGCCGCTGACGAGCAGGAACCGCCCCAGCGTGACGCCGACGAGGGCGAGCGTGATGCCGAAGGCGAGCAGCACCGGCTGGATGCTCGGGCCGGGGAGATGGATCTCCTCGCCGACGGGAGCTGGTGCCTCGGAGTCGCTCACGACTTCGAGCCGTTGCTCGTCGGGGAGGTGGTGACGGCGATCATCGTTGCTGCTCGCTACGACACGTAGATCGTGGCCGCCACGAACGTCATGCCGAACATGAAGAAGATGACGACGGCGCACAGGAGGCCGGAACGGAGGTTCTTGCGAGCGAGCTTTTGATCCATGGCTTGGTGGCGGAGCTTAGAGCTTGACGTCGAGGACCATCGCGCCGAAGAGCGCCGCGAGGTACGCGAGCGAGAACAGGTAGAGCTGGAGCGCGCTGCGGCGGTCCGCACGGCGGTACAGGACCACGGCGCCGCTGATGAACAGCGCGCCGAGGACGAACGACGCGACGAGGTAGATCGCACCGAGACCGCCCGCGCAGAACGGCAGCTGGGTGACCGCATAGAGCAAGATCGCGTAGAGCAGGATCTGCTTGCGGGTCTCGCGCTCGCCGCGGACCACCGGCAGCATGGGCACGCCCACGCGCGCGTACTCGTTCTTCATGAGCAGCGACAGCGCCCAGAAGTGCGGCGGCGTCCAGAAGAAGACGATCGCGAACAGGTACAGCGGCATCCCTGCCAGCCCGCCGGTCACGGCCGCCCAGCCGACGAGCGGCGGGACCGCGCCGGCGGCGCCGCCGATGACGATGTTCTGCGGCGTGCGGCGCTTGAGCCAGACCGTGTAGACGAAGACGTAGCCGAGGAAGCCCGAGAACGCCAGCGCGGCCGCCAGCAGGTTCACGGTGCTCCACAGCAGCACGAACGACAGCGCCGCGAGCACGCAGCCGTAGATGAGCGCCGCGCGCGGCGAGATGCGGCCCGCCGGGACCGGGCGGCCGGCCGTCCGTGGCATGAGCGCGTCGATGTCGCGGTCGAAGTAGTGGTTCACGGCGCCCGCGCCGCCGGCCGACAGGTAGCCGCCGACGACGGTCAGCGCGATGAGCCCGATCGACGGCTCGCCGGCCACGAGCATCGTGCACACCGTCGTGAGCAGCAGCAGCGACTGCACCTTCGGCTTCGTCAGCTCGACGTAGTCGGCGACGACCTGGCGCGCCCCGCCGACCTGCGTCGGGAGTGCGGCTGCCGATGTGACCCCGGAGGCTTCCATGGCTAGTGAAGACCCATTAGGAGCGCAGCGCCGGCTCGGGCTCCGGCGCGGCTCCGCCTTCCCCGGATTCGGTCTGCTTGGCGACCTGCCGGCGGATGTCCTTCATCGGCTCGACGGAGCGCACGCGCGGGATGACGTCGAAGTTGTTGACCGGCGGCGGCGAGGGCGTGAACCACTCGAGCGTGTTCGCCTTCCACGGGTCGGGGCCGGCCTCGACGCCCTTCCTCAGCGAGCGCACGACGTTGATGACCGTCAGGCCGACGCCGGCGGCGAGGATGAACGAGCCGACCGTCGAGATGAGGTTGTAGAGCTCGAGGTTGCCGATGTCGGGGTACTCGTAGACGCGCCGCGGCATCCCGTCCATGCCGATCGAGTGCTGGATGAGGAAGGTCACGTTGATCCCGATGTACATCATCGCGAACGACCACTTGCCCATGCCCTCGCCGAGCATCCGGCCGGTCATCTTCGGGAACCAGTAGTAGATCCCCGCGAAGATCGCGAAGACCGAGCCGCCGACGAGCACGTAGTGCAGGTGGGCGACGACGTAGTACGTGTCGTGCAGCTGCCAGTCGACGGGGAACACCGCGAGGAAGACGCCGGTGATCCCGCCGATGAGGAAGACCGAGATGAAGCCCACGGCGAACAGCAGCGAGGTCGTGAACTCCACGGTGCCGCGCCACAGCGTCGCGACCCAGTTGAAGATCTTCACGCCGGTCGGGATCGCGATGAGGAACGAGCTGATCATGAAGAACACGAGCACGACGGTGGCGCTCGGCGTGGCGAACATGTGGTGCGCCCAGACGAGCAGCGCGAGGAAGGCGATCACGACGGTCGCGGCGGCGATCGCCTTGTAACCGAAGATCGGCTTGCGCGCGAAGACCGGCAGGACCTCGGAGATGATCCCGAAGCCCGGCAGGATCATGATGTAGACCTCGGGGTGGCCGAAGAACCAGAACAGGTGCTGCCAGAGCATCGGGTCACCGCCCGCGCTGGCGTCGAAGAAGCCCGTGCCGAAGTGGCGGTCGGTCAACAGCAGCGTCACCGCGCCGGCGATCACGGGCAGCGCGAGGATGAGCAGGATCGCGTAGACGAGCAGCGACCAGACGAACAGCGGCAGGCGTCCCCAGCCCATCCCGGGGGCGCGCATGTTCGCGATCGTCGCGTAGAAGTTGATCGCGCCCAGCAGCGACGAGATGCCGGTGAGGTGGATGAGGAAGATCCACGCGTCGATCCCGCCGTTGGCCGAGTAGGCGTCCGAGCTCAGCGGCGCGTACGACGTCCAGCCGGCTTCGGGCGGGCTGAAGAACAGCGACAGGTAGAAGACGAGCCCGCCCATCAGCAGCATCCAGTACGACAGCGCGTTGAGCTTCGGGAACGCCATGTCGCGCGCCCCGATCATCAGCGGCAGGAAGTAGTTGCCGAAGCCCGCCATGATCGGCACGACGAACAGGAAGATCATCGTCGTGCCGTGCAGCGTGAACAGCGCGTTGTACGTCGACGGGTCGAGGAACGTGTTGTTCGGGGCGCCGAGCTGGATGCGCATCAGCAGGGCCTCGACCCCGCCGAGGATGAAGAACACGAACGTCGTGACGAGGTAGAGGATCCCGATCCGCTTGTGGTCGGTCGTCGTCACCCACGAGACCCATCCGTGCGGCTCGGGGCGCACGCTGTGGGCGGTGATCTCGGGGGTGCGGACGGCTGTGTCGGTTGCGGCCATGAAGGTGGTGTCTCCTACGGCGCCTCGTCGCCGGACGCCTGCTCCCCGGCGATCTGCTTACGGCGCTCCTCGGCGAGCTTGTTGGCCGCCTCGATCTCGCGCTTCTTGTCGTCCATCCAGATCTTGAAGTCGGCGGGCGAGACCGCGCGCACGGACGCGATCATGTCCGCGTGGTTGCGCCCGCACAGCTCGGCGCACTGGCCGCGGAAGACCCCCGGCTCGGGGATCTTGAACCACGTGAAGTTCAGATGTCCGGGAACGGCGTCGGCCTTGCCGCCGAGCTTCGGGATCCACCACGAGTGCACGACGTCCTGGGCGGCGATCTCGAGCGTCACCGTCGTCTTCGTCGGGACGACGAGCTCCTCGTAGTTGAAGACGTTGTTCTGGTCGTTGTCGTCGCCGTCGGGGTATGTGTAGCGCCAGACGTACTGCTGCCCGTTGACCTTGATGTTCAGCCCCCTGCCGTTGGGCGGTATCGGCTGGTAGGCAGCCGGGCCCGAGAGCTTCTGGATCTCCTGCGCGGGGTAGCCGTCCGGATCCGAGTTGGGCGGGTTGCGGATGTCGTCGAGCATCACGAACGTCACGATCGCGAGCACGACGAGGATCACCGAGGCGCCGATCGTCCAGCCGACCTCGAGCTTCGTGTTGCCGCGGATCTGCGCGGGGACGGCGCCCTTGCGCACGCGGAACTTGATGAGCGAGTACAGCAGCACGCCCTCGACGCCGACGAAGACGAGCACCGCGACGCCCATGATGATCTTGTAGAGCGTGTCGATGCTGTCGGCGTTGGACGAGCCGCCCGACTCGGGCGTGAGCAGGCCCGCCGACGCGCCCGTGGCGAGCACGAGCATGGTCGCCACCGCCACGGCGAGGGACAGCGCGAAGACGCGGCGGCGGGTACGGAAGCGGGCAGGAGCCAAGGCGGCGGGCATTCTATTCAGGGCGCATCCCTGAGCGTCCCCACCTTTGGTAGGCCGTACGCCTACGCGCCACCAAACGACGCGTCGCGCTTCTCCAGGAACGCCGTGACGCCCTCGGTGAAGTCGGTCGAGGCGACCATCTCCTGTTGGAGGCGCGCCTCGAGCTTGAGCTGCTCGTCCATGCCCGCGTACACCCGCGCATTGAGCTGCCGCTTCGCTGCGGCGTACGATCGCGTCGGTCCGGCCGCGAGGCGGTCGACGAGCTCTGAGACGCCGAGCTCGAACTCGTGGTCGGGCAGCACGGTGTTGACGAGCCCCCAGCGCAGCGCCTGCGAGGCCGTGATGCGCTCGCCGAGCATCGCCATCTCGGCCGCGCGGGCGGCGCCCGCGCGCGCGGCGATCAGGGCGATCGCGCCGCCGTCAGGCACGAGGCCGATGTTCACGAACGCCAGCAGCAGGTAGGCCGACTCGGCCGCGATGAGCAGGTCGCACGACAGCGCCAGCGAGCAGCCGATCCCGGCGGCGGGGCCGTTGACCGCCGCCACGACGGGCTTGGGCATCTCGCGCAGCGCGCTCAGGATCGGGTGGTAGCACTCGGTCAGCGTCGTGTAGACGTCGATGTGGCCGTCGTCCGTGCGCGGGCGCGCGCCGAGGTCGCGTAGGTCCGCTCCCGAGGAGAAGGCCCGCCCGGCGCCCGTCACGCACACCGCGCGCACGCTGTCGTCGGCCGAGAGCGTTCTGACCGCGTCGAGCAGCTCCTCGCCGAGCGCCTGCGTGAAGGCGTTGAGCGCGTGCGGCCGGTTGAACCGGATGATCGTCGCCGTGCCCCGCGCCTCGAGCTCGATCGTCTCGTACATGGGCTGGCACCGTAGCGCGGGGCGGCGGTGGAGCGTCGATGTCGCCGGGGCGGACTCGCGCGCGGATGTCGCCGTTTCCGCCATATTCGGCGTCGGTTCGACATCCTCGCCCGGCGTGGGGGCGAATCGGGGGCGGACTGTCGCCGAGCTCGCCCGCCTGCTGCGCGGCCCCACGCTACGGTGACGGGCATGTCGCGACCGGTCATCGGCATCTGCACGCCGCTGGAGCGGGCGCGCTGGGGCGCGTGGGACCTGCCCGCCTTCCTGCTGCCGCGCAACTACGTCGACGCCGTGCATCGCGCGGGCGGCATGGCGCTCCTGCTCGCGCCCGATCCCGCGCTCGTCGAAGATCCCGACGAGGTCCTTGACCGGATCGACGGCCTCATGCTCGCCGGCGGCGCCGACATCGACCCCGGCGCCTACGGCGCCCTTGCCCATCCCGAGACGATCGGGACCGTCCCCGAGCGCGACGCGTTCGAGATCGCGCTCACGCGCCGGGCGCTGGAGCGCGACATCCCGTTTCTCGGCATCTGCCGCGGCATCCAGGTCATGAACGTCGCCTCCGGCGGCACGCTGCACCAGCACCTGCCCGAGCACGTCGGTCACGAGGAGCACCGCCGGGTGCTCGGCAGCTTCGACGACGCCGATCACGACGTGCGGCTCGAGCCGGGCTCGCAGGCGGCCCGCGCCGCCGGCGAGGAGCACCACGCGACGAAGTCGCACCATCACCAGGGCATCGACCGCGTGGGGGAGGGGCTGCGCGTCACCGGCTGGGCGGAGATGGACGACCTGCCCGAGGCGCTCGAGGTCGACGGCAATCGACTTGCGCTCGGCGTGCAGTGGCATCCGGAGGCCGACGAGACGAGCCGCCTGATCGGTGCGCTCGTCGAGGAGGCTGCCGCTGCGCGTGCCGCGGCGAGCTGATCGGGGTACGGGTAGCTCCCCTACGCAGGGTCTGAGGGCCTACCTATACTCGCGCGTGCTCGTAACGCCTCCAAGCAGTGGACAGGATGGACAAGCCCCCCGAGGTCGATCCACCGGAGCCTGAAGAGGAAGAGGACGACCTCGATGAGGCGATGCCGCGTGTGCAGATCACGCGCAAGGGCGCCCTGCTGTTCTGCTTCTTCGTCGTCTCGGCGGTCGCGTTTTTGTACTTCGTCCTGCCGCAGCTCGCGGGCGACCTCGAGGACACGCGCGACAAGTTCGGCGAGGGCAACCGGGTCTGGCTCGGCGCCGCGTTCATCTTCACCATCCTGTCCTTCGGCGGCTACATGCTCATGTTCCGCGGGATCTTCATCGGCGACGGGACGCGCATCGACTGGCGCGCGAGCTACGAGATCACGATGGCCGGGCTCGCCGCGACGCGCCTCTTTGCCGCGGGTGGCGCGGGCGGCATCGCGCTGACGGCGTGGGCGCTGCGGCGGGCGGGGATGCGACGCCGCGAGGTCGCCGACAAGACGCTCGCGTTCCTCATCCTCACCTATGCCGTCTACATGGTCGCGCTCGTCGTCTGCGGCTTCGGTATCTACTTCGGCCTGTTGCCCGGCCCGAGGAAGTTCGCGGTGACGGTCATCCCGGCGGTCTTCGGCATCATCGTCATCGCGATCGCGCTCGCGCTGTCGCGGGTCCCGCCCGACCTGCAGCGCCGCCTGGAGGGCTTCGCGCAGCGCGGCGGCCGGCTCGCGCGCCTCGCCCAGCGCCTGTCCAACGCGCCCGCCGCGTTCTCCGCGGGCCTGCGCGAGGCGCTGTGCCACGTGCGCGAACGCGATCCGGCGCTGCTTGGCGCGATCGCGTACTGGGCGTTCAACATCGCGATCCTGTGGGCGTGCTTCCACGCGTTCGGTGACCCGCCGCCCTGGCCGGTGATCGTCCAGGCGTACTTCGTCGGCTTCCTCGGCAACCTGCTGCCGCTGCCCGGCGGCATCGGCGGGGTCGACGGCGGCATGATCGGCGCGTTCCTGGCGTTCGGCGTGCCGGCGCCGGTCGCGATCCCGGCGGTGCTCGCGTACCGCGCGTTCGCGTTCTGGCTGCCGACGATCCCCGGGGCGATCGCGTACTTCCAGCTGCGCCGGACCGTTGCGCGGTGGCGCCAGGAGCGCGGCGGCGCGGAGGTCGCGGCGGCCGCGCGTGCATGATCGCTCGCCGCGGGGTACGTGCTCCCCGAAGTGCCCGTTGACGAGCCACTATACTTTCTGAAGTGACTAAAGATAAGCCAGAGAACGTCGTCATCGTCGGGTCCGGGCCGGCCGGCTACACCGCCGCCCTCTACACGTCGCGCGCGAACCTCGAGCCGCTCGTGATCGAGGGATTCATGTGGGGCGGCCTGCTGCAGCAGACGACCGACGTGGAGAACTACCCCGGCTTCCCCGAGGGGATCATGGGGCCGGAGCTCATGCAGAAGTTCCGCGACCAGGCCGAGCGGTTCGGCACGCGCTTCATCACCGACAACGCGACGAAGGTCGAGCTGTCCGACGAGCCCGGCGGCGAGCACACCGTCTGGGTCGGCGAGGACGAGATCAAGGCGCGCACCGTGATCCTCGCGATGGGCGCCGAGCACAAGAAACTGGCGATCCCCGGCGAGGAGGAGCTCGGCGGCCGCGGCGTGAGCTACTGCGCGACCTGCGACGCCGCGTTCTTCCGCGACAAGCCGACGATGATCGTCGGCGGCGGCGACAGCGCGATGGAGGAGGCGATCTTCCTGTCGAAGTTCGCCTCGAAGGTCATCATCGTCCACCGCCGCGAGGAGTTCCGCGCGTCGAAGATCATGCTCGAGCGCGCGAAGTCGATCGAGAACATCGAGTGGATGACGCCGTACACGGTCGAGAAGTTCGCCTCCGAGGACAACGGCGGCTCGCTGGCCCACGCGGTGTTGAAGCACCGCGACAGCGGGCAGGAGGTCGAGGTGCCGATCGGCGGCGCCTTCATCGCGATCGGCCACGAGCCCCAGTCACAGCTCGTCGAGGGCCAGATCGAGCTGGACGACGAGGGCTACGTGATCACCGAGGGCCGTTCCACGCGCACGAACCGGCCCGGTGTCTTCGCCGCGGGCGACGTCGTGGACCACACGTATCGCCAGGCCGTCACGGCCGCCGGGTCGGGCACCCAGGCCGCCCTCGACGCGGAGTGGTACCTGCGCGACACGCCCGGAATCGAGCCGCCCGAGGGGATGCCCGAGGGCGATTTGGCCGAGGCGCAGTGGGCCAAGCCCGCTTGAACTGACTGACGCGGCTCGCCGAACGTTCGGCG